>CATVQO010000116.1 GCA_958346165.1 uncultured Collinsella sp.
CGAGCCTGTGCATCATCGGCCGTCACATGGACAAGGATGCGCTCATCGCCTCCCTCGATGCCTGCCTGACCGACTGGCACCGCGCCTAGGTTTATCCAAGCGGGTATTTTTCCGCCTGCGTAACCACTAAACCACCACGAAGGTGCCCTTCGTGGTGGTTTTTCGTTCTGAGCCAAGGAGATTCATGTTCAACATTGTGCTGTATGCGCCCGAGATTCCGGCCAATACGGGCAATATCGGCCGCACTTGCGTGGTTACCGGCGCCCGTCTGCATCTGGTGGAGCCGCTGGGGTTTTCACTCGACGACAAGACGGTACGTCGCGCCGGCCTGGGCTACTGGCAAAACTTGGACGTGACGACCTATGCCGGCTGGGAGGATTTCCTTGCGCGCAACGGCCTCTCCCCTGCCGACGAGCACCTACATCTGTTGACCAAAAAGGCACGCCGCACCTATGCGCAAAGCACCTACCGCGACGGCGACTACTTGGTCTTTGGCAGCGAGAGCTCGGGCATTCCCGAGCCACTGCTTGCCGCGGCGCCCGAGCGTTGCGAGCGCATCCCCATGCTGCGCGATTGCGACTCACTCGATAACGCCGAGGCTTGGGAAGCCCACGAAGAATCGCTGGGGCATACCGAGGACAGCCACGAAGCCATCCTTCGGCAGGATATCTGCGGTAACTTCATCGACCCGGACGACTACCGCATCAGCGCACTCAACCTTTCCAACAGCGCCGCCATCGTCCTCTACGAAGCCTTGCGCCAGGCAGGCTTTCCGGGAATGTGACAAAGGGACTGTCCCTTTGTCACATTCAAGCGCCACGCCGATGGCACACACGCCTAATCGATGCTCTAGATAAAGAGCCCTCACTTTTAATCAGAATTAACTAAAGTAAAATGAAGTTAAACGACGGTGTGAAAGGAGAGCCTTGTGGAATATCTCGAGAACCCGTTTACCCCCAGTTTTGGCGAGGTTCCTGCCCATCTCGCTGGCAGACAACAGATTATTCGGGATTTGGACCGTGCCTTCTTGAGCCAGCGCAGGCGCCCAGAATTAACCTCGATCTTCTCAGGCGCGCGTGGAACCGGTAAAACCGCTCTCATGTCGTCGCTCGCGACAAGGGCGGAATCCCACGGCTGGATTGCCGTAAAGACGACCGCGCTCCCGGGAATGCTTGAGGAAATCGAGCTCGGGGCGAAACGTGCTGCCGGCCATCTTATCGACCCGTCCAACCACTTCGAAGTCACCGGTCTCGGAATTGCACCGCTCGGCAGCATCGAGGTCAGTCGCGTTCACGATGCCTCAACCTGGCGTTATCGCATGAGCGACATCATCGACCAGCTCAACGAGGCGGGCACCGGTCTGCTCGTCACGGTTGACGAGGTGGACCCGACACTCAACGAGATGATTCAGCTCGCAGCGACGTATCAGCACTTTGTGACCGATGGGAAACGCGTCGCTCTGCTCATGGCGGGACTTCCCAACAACGTATCGACGCTACTGAACCACAAGACGGTCTCGTTCCTTCGCCGCGCCCAACAATATCATCTGGGCCGCATTGCCGACTATGACGTGCGCGAGGCCTTGATTCGCACAATCCAGGAAAACGATCGCCTGGCAGATGCTGAGGGAATCGATCGAGCCGTTCGCTCGATCTCTGGTTTTCCCTTCCTATTGCAACTCGTAGGCTACCGTGCCTGGGACCTCACAAGCGATTCGAAGGAAATCTCGTCACGCGACTTTGACCTGGGAATCAAAATCGCGCGCGACGAGATGGACGACCGAATCCTCGCGGCAACCTATCGGGAACTCACGGCAGAGGACAAGCGATTCCTCATCGCCATGCTCGATGACGAGGAAGAGTCCACCACCGCTGACCTTGTCGAGCGCCTTAAGCGTTCGCCGCAGCAGGTCTCCCGCTACCGACGCCGCATGATAGACGCCGGCATCATCGGGGAGCGAGGGCGAGGGCTCGTCGCATTTGAATTGCCATTCTTCCGCGACTATCTCGCAGCTCAATGCGTGAAATAGGTATCAATGAGGCAAAGGGACTGTCCCTTTGCCTCATTGTCTATAGGTAGCGGCCAGTAACGCTCTTGGGGCAGGCAGCGATATCCGTCGGCGTGCCGGCACAGACGATTTGCCCGCCCGCGTCGCCACCGCCCGGGCCCATGTCGATCACGTAATCGGCGTTACGGATAAGGTCGAGATCGTGTTCGATCACGATGACTGTGGCGCCCTTGGCAACGAGGCCGTCGAACACGCTCAGCAACACCTGAACATCGAGCGGATGCAGGCCGATCGTGGGTTCGTCGAACACGAATACAGCATCATCCTGCACGCGGCCCATCTCGCTCGCAAGCTTTAGACGCTGCGCCTCGCCGCCCGAAAGCGCCGGCGTGGGCTCACCGAGCGTGAGATAACCCAAGCCCAGGTCGTGTAAGGTCTGCAAGCGCGCCTGAACCTTCTTGAGTCCCACCGTGGCGTCGAGCGCCTCATCCACACTCATATCCATGAGCTGCGGCAACGTCAGCAAGCTCCCGTCCTTGCCCTCACGATGGATACGCGAAGCCGCGTCCGCATAACGCGAACCGCGACATGCCGGGCAGACGATCTCGACATCGGGCAAAAACTGCACATCGAGCGATATCGAGCCCGTGCCATCGCACGTAGGGCAGCGCAAGGCACCGGTGTTGTAGCTAAAGGCACCCGCCTTGTAGCCGGCCGCCTTGGCCTCGGGCGTACGGGCGAAGGCGCGGCGCAGCTCGTCATGGATGTCAGCATAGGTCGCTACCGTCGAGCGCACGTTGGCGCCGATGGGCGTGGCGTCAATCAGGTTGGCGCGGGCAATGCCCTCGGCATCGACCCAACGCACGTGCCCCGGCAGACGCTCGCCATCTGCTTGCGCCTTGAGTGCCGGAATGAGCGTCTCGAGCACCAACGTCGTCTTACCCGAACCCGAAACGCCCGTCACCGCGACCAAGCGGCCGCGCGGGATATCGACTTCGAGCGGTTTTACGGTATGGATGGCATCGGTTGCCATGCGGATGTGGCCCTGGTCGAACATCTCCTCGTCAGTCACCTGCGGGCGCAAGCGCTTGGGGTCTGCGCGCAAAAACGGCGCGATGCGACTGCTCTGCGATTGCTCGACCTCGTCTACCGTACCGGCAGCGATCACGTTACCGCCGCCCGCTCCGGCAACGGGGCCCATCTCGACAAGATAGTCGGCTTCCGCCAGTACGCGCGTATCGTGGTCGACAACAACCACGGTGTTGCCGTCATCCACCAGATCGCGCATCACGCCCACCAAGCCGTCGACATTGGCGGGATGCAAGCCGATCGAAGGCTCGTCCAGCACATAGAGCACGCCCGTCGACCGGTTGCGCACCACGCGGGCGAGCTGCACACGCTGGCGCTCACCCGTGGAGAGCGTGGCACCAGCGCGGTCGAGTGAAAGGTAATCGAGACCCAGGTCGACCAGACGACGGGCCGCGCTCAAAAACGAATCGCAGATATCCGCCGCCATGGGCCGCATCTCGGGCGGCAAGGATGCGGGCACCCCGCGCACCCACTCAATCGCCTCGCCCAGCGTCATGGCCGCGGCCTGCGCCAGATTGATACCGCGCACTTGGGGCTGGCGCGCAGCCTCGGAAAGACGCGTACCACCACAGTCGCGGCATGGCCCCTCGCGCAAAAAGCGCGCAACGCGTTTGAGGCCCTTGTCGTCCTTAACCTTGGCGAGCGCATTCTCAACGGTATAGACGGCGTTGTAATAGGTAAAGTCGAGCGGCGTGGCGCCCTCGCCGTTTTTGGGAACGTAGAGAATGTGCTTCTTAACCGCCGGGCCGTGGAACACGATATCGCGCTCTTGAGGCGTGAGCTGGTTAAACGGCACGTCGGTGCGCACGCCCATCTCGCCGGCTACCTGCTTCATCAGATCCCACATGAGCGTGCCCCAAGGAAGCACCGCGCCCTCGTTGATAGTCTTTGACTCGTCGGGCACCAGGCTCGCCTCGTCCACCTCGCGCATAACGCCGGTGCCGCCACAAGTGGGACACGCGCCGCCGCTGTTAAAGGCAAGGTCCTCGGCGCTCGGGGCGTAGAACTCGCGGCCGCATGCGGGACACGTGAGCGACAGGCCTGCGGCCACGTTAAGGCTCGGCTCCGCGCGCGCCCCGCAGTGCGGGCACACGTGATGGGCGCAACGGCTAAAGAGCAGACGCAGGCTATTGTTGAGCTCTGTCATGGTGCCAAAAGTGGAACGCACGCCCGGCACGCTCGGACGCTGGTGTAGCGCGAGCGCCGCCGGCACGTGCAAGACCTCATCCACCTGGGCATGTTCGGCCTGCGTCAGACGACGGCGAGTATAGGTGCTGAGCGCCTCCAGGTAACGGCGCGAGCCCTCGGCGTAAAGAACGCCCAGTGCCAGCGAACTCTTGCCCGAACCCGACACGCCGGCAATGCCTACGAGCTTTCCCAGCGGGATATCTATATCGATGCCCTTGAGGTTATGGACGCGCGCGCCACGCACCTCGATAGCCTGCGGGCTCATCTTCTGTTCCGTCATCTTTATCACCCTACTCGTGCCATAAAATGCGATCGCGAATGTACTCGCCCAGCATGGGCACGGTAAACCGGACGAGGCCGTATCCGGCAGCCTCGATGACGCGCTCGCGAATCAGGCTTGCGCGATATTTACTCGCCCAGCTCTGGGTACGCTCGCAGCGCTCAATGATATCCGCCATGCGCGTCGGCTTGCCCTCGTCAACCGCCATGGCCTCGATAAAAAGGCGCTGTGGACTGCGCAGCCCGTAATACAGGGGCGCGTCAACCGCTTCATAGAACTCGGAGACGGCATCCGCATGGCCATCCTCGACATCGCGCCTTTCGATGACCTGTGAGCCACGTCGGACAGCAGAGCGCCACATGTAATAGCCCACCAGCTGAACCATATAGGGATGCCCCATGCTCTTGCGTGCCGCAAGGTCCGCTGTCTCCGCGTCAACGTAAAGACCAGCGTCTTTGACCGTCTGGATATATGAATCGCGCACCTTGGGCAAAGATATCGCCCCCAACGTACGCTGCTGGGCACGCCGCAAAAACGTCACGCTCGGCTCTTCGAGCAGATCGTCAACCATACTGGGTAAGCCGGCGAACACCAGCGCAAGACCGCGCTGGTCGCTATCGGACAAGCCCGTGGCATCCTGGTCTCCGAGCACCTGCTGATAGAGAACGGCAAGAGCCGCCAGTTCCTCGATAGACGCCGATTGCGCCTCGTCAATCGCAAACAGTA
>CATVQO010000117.1 GCA_958346165.1 uncultured Collinsella sp.
ACGCAGCAGCAGCGATTCGCGGGCAGCCCCAGCAGGTCCAGCGCATGCAGGTAGATGTCGGGCTCGGGCTTGCTCTCCTTAAACTGCTCGCCGCTCACTACATACTCAAAGGCATCCGACAGCCCGCACGCATCGAGCACTTCCTCGATGCTATCCATGGGAGACGAGCTGGCAAGCGCCACGCGAACGCCGCGGCGCGGCAGCTCTCGAATCGTATCCACGGCGCCTGGGTTAATCAAAGCCTGATAGTCGCGCGGACGCTTATGCGCCCACTCGTCCCAACGGGTCAACGCTTCCTCGCCAGTTAAATGCCCCTTACCGGCGCGCTCAAACCAATCGACCAGCATACGCAGGAAGAACTGATGCGAAGTACCGACCTGCCCATTTAACTCCTCTTGAGTCAGATTAAGCCCAAGCTCCTTGGCAAACGCGGCGGTCTCGCCCAGGTAGTAATACTCGGTATCGACAATCACGCCGTCCATGTCAAAGATAACGGCGTCGAACGGAAATGCGGACACGGCACCCTCCCTAACAAAAGGGCGCCCGCAAGCGGACGCCCGAACCATGCATTATCGGCGATTCTAACCCAGCAGCTTATCCAGCGCCACCGCAATACCATCTTCGTTGTTATTGGCGGTCACCATCTGGGCCACAGCCTTAACCTCATCGACGGCGTTTCCCATGGCAACACCGGTACCAGCCCACTCGATCATGGACTTGTCGTTCTGGCCGTCGCCAAACGATACGACCTCGCTGGCATCGATGCCGAGCTTGGGCAGGGCACCCTCGAGCGCGCGGGCCTTGTCAATACCGGGCGCCGTGTACTCAAAGTACCAGTCGGCCGTAAACATGCCCGAAAGCGTCTGCTTAAAGGGCGCATACATCTCCTCGTAATGCGCCTGCAGGTAGGCCGGATCGCCCGCCGTCAGCAGCTTGTCCACGGGATAAGTGTCCACGACCTCATGCAAGCTCTCGACCTCGCGGATCTTAAGGTCGCAGGCATCGCGCTCGTATTTGACAATGTTTTTCTGCGAGCCGTCAGGCAGCGTGATCATGCAGCGGTATGAATCCTCGACGTGCAGATCGCGACCAAGCGAAATCATAGGGATCACGTCAAAATTACGCAGGTAATCAATCAGACGGTGCAGCTCGTCAGCCGGCATGGCTTGGTCAAAAAGGACCTCATCGGTCTGAGCGTCGACCACGTGCGCGCCATTAAAGGCAACTAGCAGACCGTCATGGTTTTGAAGGTCGAGCTCCTGCGCCAAGGCGTGGAGTCCCCATGCGGGACGGCCCGAAGCCAAAATGAGCTTAATGCCCGATTCCTGCGCCGCGAGCAGCTTCTCGCGCGTACGCGGGCTAATCACTTTCTGATCGTTGGTGAGCGTACCGTCGATATCCATCGCGATGGCTTTGATTGCCATATATGCCTCCCTGTCATTGAACAACCTTGTCTGAGCCATCATACAGAACACCCATCGCGACTCCGTTTACAACGGGAAAAATGTCATATTGTCCCGAACATGAACAGCGTGTGGTCGTGAAGCTTTATCGCTCAGGTCAAATACGTCTGCTAGCGACGCTCATCCGTCGGTGCGCCCTCGACGATCGCGATGCCCGCCGATGCACCTAACGCGCTGGCGCCGGCCTCGATGAATGCGCAGGCCTCTTCGTAATTATGGATACCGGCCGCCGCCTTGATTGCCACGGCATCGCCGAGCACCTCGTGCATCAGCCGCACGTCCTCGAGCTTAGCACCGCCAAAGCTTCTGCCGGTCGATGTCTTAAGGAATCCCGGCTTAGCCTCCAGCGCGATCTCGCATACACGGCGCTTGGCGGCGTCGTCGCCGTCCAGTTTGCACATCTCGACGATCACCTTGTCAGTGATGCCATGCGCGCGACAAAAATCAGCAATGGTAGTCATCTCGCGCTCGATGGCATCAAAATCGCGGTTCTCGACCGACTCCTGATTCAAAACGTAGTCAATCTCGGTAAAGCCACACGCAGCGTATTCCTCAAACCTCGCAAGCTTCTCCTCAAGCGTCATAGTGCCCTGGGGAAAGTCGATAGCGCCGGCAAGGATGATGTCAGAGCCCTCGAGCATGGCGCGGCCCGTCTCGTACTCCTGCAGGTTCGCAAATACGCAGCGAAAGTTGTACTTTAACGCCTTCTCGACATACTGCTCAAACGTGTCCTCGGGGGCATCGATATAGTCGATGTATTTATTGATGGGTTTGGCAAGCGTCATGCTGAGCCTCCTTGTTCAGGGCCGACAACCGATTCGTGGTTTCACGCAAAAAACCACGTTCAATGTACGTCCGACATGCAAGGACAGCGTCCGCATTCCGACAAGTGGTATGAAATTAGCTGTAAACGTATATTTACAGACAGCGAACGGCACCGCACGCGGATGCCGAAAGGGGCCCGCATCCCAACGGATACGGGCCCCTTTCGGCATAAGCCAACTCAGCCGTAAAAACTACTTGCGGTGAGCGCGGTAGAACTCGACCGCACCATCTTATCCGAGCCGGGGCACGTTCGCACAGCGCGCGTATGACGGTTGCAAAACCACCCCATTTGAAACAAAGGCAAAAAAGTACTTGCAAAGACGCGTTCCGACATATAAGTTGATAAAAGACCGCCGTTGCGGTTTTAAGTAGATCGAGCATATGAAGTTTGAGTTTTAGCGTGTAAGAGAAGGAAGATCGGCAAAGTACAACCCCAAACGCAATGACAACTTAATGAGGTAACTGCCACATGTGAGGCACCCAGGGCATTGCTGTCTCGATTTTGAGCACGATGCCTTCCGCCTTGCATGGGCCGTTCCATCCCGCCCCTGCAGCAACTGCCTCACAGGCTCATTGAAAACCGCATAGCACCCCAACGTCAGCACATCACCCACGGCAAGCACATCACTCACGACAACCAACACATCAACAAACAGCACGAACATCAACCGATTGGAGAAGCTATGACAAACCACCACGCTGAAGACGGCGATAAGAAAAGCATTCTGGATGCCCGCATTGAGCGAGCATATGCAAACGAATATGACGCCGCCTTTGCCGCCGCGACCATCAAGAACTACGCGTCGCTACCGCTCGCGACGATCTTGGCCGACCACCCTCAACTGCTGAAGCGCTGCACAAAGATCATGGGCGACCCCGACATTCGCAAGCTGACAGACCCCTATGCCCCAAAACGCGACAACGATTCGTACGTTCTTACCGTAGGCTGCCTAGCCCATATGCTTACGGCGCTCGACACGAAACTCAAGCTCGAATGGGAACCCGACGAGCGTCATGAACTCGAAAGCAAGCGGAACACCCTGCGCACCGCACTGTTCCTTCCGTTGGACGGCCTCAAGCGCTGCAACGTCGAGCTCAATACACAGGCGCAGCAAAAGCCCGGGACCACGGGGCAGAAAACTCCAAGACCCCATGCGGCCATCGTCGACCGCAACCGATATAACCGCATGACCGCGCACTTTTCCGCCGAGGGAGCAGCCATAAGGACGCTGATCGACCTGCTGTGCCTCCTGAGCATCAACGAGCTATTTGAGGGCTATCTCGCCCTTGTTCCCGCGACGGCACCCAAGTCGGTAGCAAAAATCATCGAGACCTGCAGACGCCAGTTTGAGCGCCATCGCAATGGCAGCGAGATGAACGCCAGCATCGCGCAGTACTACGCAGCTCATTACAAAAATGACGGATGTGCCCCTGTCGAGCATCAGCTGCGGCTCGCCTACACCACGCCCGTCGCAACGCTCCATCGCTTTGGAGCCCTTGGCGCTTGCGAGCCGCACGAACAGGCAGCCTGCCCCACAACCGAGCTCGATCTCAGGCTCGGACGAACCCTGTAGCCCGCCAGCCCCTCCGCGGGCAACAATCCCATTCCACAACACAACCAACAGAAAGGAGTCCTCATGGACACCAATCATTCCCCCATCATCAGCCCCCTCACCATGCGTGAATCCGCCCGAGGTATCACGCTCACCAGCATTTACGATGAGATGCTCGCCCGTCGCGAGCTCTCCGTCATGGGAAACATCGAAACCCCGATGGCCCACGACCTATGCCAGCAGATCCGCCTGCTCGATGCCACCGACCCCAGCCGCTCCATCACCATATTTGTCGCCAGCGCCGGCGGAAGCGTGCGATCGGGTCTTGCGATCTATGACGCCATGCGCCTCGCATCGTGCCCCATCCGCACCGTCTGCCTGGAATTCGCCGCGTCCATGGGCGCCGTGATCTTTATGGGCGGCGACGATCGCCGTATGGCGCCCCATGCAGAGCTCATGATTCATGACCCGCTGATCCCCCAGGGGGCAGGCGGCTCGGCACTTGCGTTGCAGGAAACCAGCCGGCGTCTCATGCAGACCCGCAAGACCCTCACGCAAATCCTCTCGGACCGCAGCGGCCTCACGCCCAAGCGCATCCAGTCCCTCACTGCAAAAGACACCTACCTTTCGGCCGAGCGCGCCGTCGAGCTCGGCTTTGCCCACGAAATTCTCTCGACCACCAAGGAGGTCGCCCATGTCTAACCTCGCCAGCCGCCTCGCCGCATCTGAGTCCGCATCGTCCACCATCCTCGCCAAGGATCGAACGCTCTCCTGCGACACCCGCCAAACGGGACTCAACAACAACGCACTTGTGATCGGCCCCTCGGGAGCCGGCAAGACCCGAAACGTCCTCAAGCCCAACCTGCTGCAAATGAACGCAAGCTACATCGTGCTCGACACCAAAGGCACGCTCTGTCGCGAAGTGGGACCCGTGCTGGCAGCCCACGGTTACCGCGTGCAATGCCTCAACTTCGCCGACCTCAACACCGTCCCGGCCCTTGCGCCCGGCATCGAGCGCTGCGGCTACAACCCCCTGAGGCACATTCGCCGCAAGGCGGACGGCAGGCCCAACCAGCAGGACATCCTCTCGGTGGCAAAGGCCATCTGCCCCATCGAGGACAACAACCAGCCTTTTTGGGATCATGCGGCGGCAAACCTGCTGTCGTGTCTTATCGCCTACGTCACCGAACAGCTACCCGCCGACGAGCAGACGATCAGCTCGGTCATCAAGCTGATCGAGCACCTGCAGGACGGTGCCACGGGTCGATTGTTTGACGACCTGATCACGACCGACCCCCAAAGCTATGCCCTCTCGCTATGGCGGCGCTACGCCATTACGCAAAATGCCGAGCGCATGCACGCGAGCATCGTCGGCATCCTTGCCGAAAAGGTCATGTGTCTGGGATTCGACGGTGCGGCACAGCTCTATCGTGAGTGCCATCAGGT
>CATVQO010000118.1 GCA_958346165.1 uncultured Collinsella sp.
ATCCACGCGCGCATCGGCGCACACCAGCACGTTATCCAGCGCCGAGGCGGACTCGGCCAAGCGTGCATCCTGAAACACCATCGAGCACGGCGCGGACTCCCCCGCCGCTAGCGCAAGCAGCGTCGACTTGCCCGCACCCGAAGCACCCATCACACAGATACGCCCGCCCGCGGGCACGTTGAGCGCCAGACCGTCCAGTGCCGGAGCCCACGGCGCACGATCGCCCACGGCAAGCGCAAGCTCCGCTGCAGTGCCATCGCTCGCAGCCCCCGCACGCCCGCGCAGTCCATGCCCATGCGCCCGCACGGCCGCGCGCCACGCCACGGGTCCCGAAACCCGCAGCAGCCACACCAGCACGCGCTCACACGCCCACGAGGCGGCAACGACCAGCACGGTCCACGCCAGCAAATCAGCCGTCTCAATCAAAAGCTTTGCCTGATAGATGCGCTCACCCACGGTGCCCACCGCCATGCCGATCAGCTCGGCTGCCACGCCGGCCTTCCAGCTCATGCCGATCACGGCGCGGGCGCACGAAAGCACAAACGGCAGGACTTCGCGCCAGGTATGGGCGCAAAACAGGCGCCAGCCGCGCACGCCATGCAGACGGAACATCTGCTCCAGCGGTTTATTCACCCGTGCCAAGCCCTCGGCCAGCGAAAAATACACGCCCGGCAGCGCCATCAAAAAGACAGCGGCGATGCTCACGCGCGCCGATCCCAACCAAATAAGCAGCAGGACCACCACGCAGGCGACCGGCGTCGCCTTTACAAACGACAGCGCCGGAGCCACCAAGTGCGCGAACGCCCGCGACCGTGACGAAATCCCGGCAAGCACGCCACCACACACCGCGGCAAGCGCCAGCCCGCCCAGTATTCGCGCGCCCGAGCCCGCCAAAATCGTCCAGGTGCCGCCATCGCACACCAGGCGCAGCAGCGCCAAGGCAACAGCACCCGGCCCCGGCAAGATCAGCGGCTGCGCTACCAACGCCGCCACCAGCATCCACGCGGCAAGCCAAAAGGCGGCGACGGCACCCGCTGCCGCCACCGCCTTCATACGCTCCGTCATTTGTCGAGCAAACGCACGCACGGGCTACTCCATGTAGTAGAAATCGTCAGCCGGGAGCTTGCCACCCACGGCGCTCGCGTCCGCATCGGCCAGCACCTGCAGGTACCCACCGAGCGCCGCCTTCATATCCTTCCCCGTCTGGCACACAAGCATGCACCCGGGAATCGCCTTTTCGGCAATCGTGGCGTTATCCACGATGTCCGCATCGACCACGGCCTGAGCCCAGTCCGCCGGCGCCGCATTGACGGCCTTCACGCTCGCCTCATGGCAGCGCAAGAACTCCGCCACGGCCTCGGGATGCTCCTCGGCAAAGGCCCGACGCACCACGGTCACGCCCGTCAGCAAACGGGAGCCCGTGTCACCTGCCAGCTCGTCCCACACATCGGTCAGGCTCACCGGCGCCGACAGCCTGCCTTCGCTCTTGGCGATGGCGGCGGTCTTGAACGGCTCCGGCAGCACGCCCACGGCGGACGGATCGGCAAGCAGGGCCGACAGCACCTCGGTGGGCTCGCTCTTAAACTCGAGCGCCACCTGACCGGTCAGGCCCGCGCGCTCCAACAGGTAGTTCATGACGTACTCCGGCGTGGTGCCCTTGCCCGTCATGTAGACGGTATGGCCCGCCAGATCGCCAAACGAAGTAACGTCCGCGTTACCCGTCACCACGTTCAGCACGCCCAGCGTGTTGATGTCGATGACCTGCACCGCGCCCTCGGTCTTGTTGTAGAGCACGCTCGCCACGTTGGCCGGCACCAGGGCAATGTCGATATCGCCTTGAATGACCTTGGGCACAATCTCGTCGGCGGCGGTGTTGATCGCAAAGTCGAACTCATTGTCCGTCTCGCCATCGGCAGCCTGGTCCATAAACTGCACCAGGCCAATCGAGGTCGGCCCCTTGAGCGAGGCGGCGTGCACCTCGACCGACTCGGCAGCAGAACTGCCCGCAGCAGACCCGGCAGCCGAGTCCGCGGCGGACCCGGCACCGGCGGCCCCGCCGCCACAGCCCGCGAGCGCAAGCGACAGTGCACCCGCGGCAAGCGCCGAGGCAAACCCCCGGCGCGACACCTCAACATCAAACGCGTGCATCGCTAGCACGTCCCCTCGTTAGGCATCGTCCAAGCGTGATGGTCGGTATGCAGCAACTCCTCGGCCAGCGGCGAGAGCGGCTCGCCCAAGAACTCGCGGTAGCACGCCTGGACATCGGGATTCTCGTGCGAGAAGCGAATGTCCGCAGCGGCATCCAGGCCCCACAGCACCTGACCGCGCTCGGCTGCCAGCTCGCAGCCGTCGTGGATGGGCTGACCGCCGCCGCCGACGCAGCCGCCCGGGCACGCCATGACCTCAACGAAGTCATAGTTCACGCGGCCGTCGCGAATCGCGTCGAGCAGGCGGGCGGCGTTGCCCAGCCCGTGTGCCACGGCGACGCGCACCTTGGTGCCATCGATATCGGCCACGGCCTCCTTCCAGCCGTCCAGGCCGCGCACATCGGTAAAGAAGTCCGCGTCGGGGTTCTTGCCCGTCACCAGGTAATAGGCCGAGCGCACGGCGGCCTCCATCACACCGCCCGTGGCGCCAAAGATCACACCCGCACCCGTGCCAAAGCCCAGCGGCGTATCGAGCGGCTCCTCGACCAGCGTATCCACGCTCACGTGGCTCGCGCGGATCATGCGCACCATCTCGCGCACCGTCAGCGCAACGTCCACGTCGGGCGTGCCGTCCTCGCCCACCATGCTCGGCAGCGCGCACTCGGCCTTCTTGGCCGTGCACGGCATAACGGACACCACAAACAGGCGCTCGGGCTCCACGCCCAGCACCTTGGCGTAGTAGGTCTTGGCGATGGCGCCGAACATCTGCTGCGGCGACTTTGACGTGGAGAGCCTGTCGACAAACTCGGGGTAACGTGCCTTCACAAAGCGTACCCAGCCCGGGCAGCAGCTCGTGAACATGGGCCAGCCGCGGCTGTCACCCTCGCCCTTGGCGGCCTTACCCAGGCGCTCGAGCAGCTCGGAGCCCTCCTCCATAATGGTGAGATCGGCCGAGAAGTCGGTGTCGAACACGTACTCAAAGCCCACGCGGCGCAGCGCACAGGCCAGGCGCTCGACGGTGGCCTCCTCGCGCAGAATGCCGAGCTCCTCGCCCCAGGCGCTACGCACGGCCGGCGCAATCTGCACCAGCACGATCTTGTCGGGATCGGCGATGGCATCGAACACGGTCTCGGTATCGTCACGCTCGCGCAGGGCGCCCGTCGGGCAATGCGTGATGCACTGGCCGCACGCGACGCAATCGGTCTTGCCGATCGGCGCACGCCCGCGGGTGCCCACGGCGGTATGCGTGGCGCGGTTGGTCAGATCCCAAATCCCTAAGCCCTGCACGCTCTCGCACACCTTGATGCAACGCATGCATTTAATGCACTTGTCGTTATCGCGGATGATGGGGAAATCGAAGTCCCAGCCCTCGCGTGCCAGGTGCTGCTCGTACGGCAGATAGAAGATGCCCAGGTCGTTGGCGATGGTCTGCAGGTTGCAGTTACCACTGCGCACGCAGCTCGTACAGCGCGAGTCGTGTTGGGACAGTAGCAGCTGCACGTTGGTGCGACGCGCCTCGCGGGCCTTGGGGCTGTTGGTGTGGACCACCATGCCGTCGAGCACGTAGTTGTTGCAGGCGGCAACCAGCTGGTCGCAGCCCTCAACCTCGACCACGCACGCGCGGCAGCCGCCGATCTCGTTTAGATCGCGCAGGTAGCACAGGGTGGGAATCTGGATACCGACGGACTTGGCCGCGTCCAGGATCGTGGTGTGCTCGGGCACCACGACCTCGCAATTATCGATAGTGAGCTTGACCATGTTGAGTGCTCCGCTTTCGGTGTTGTCGCTGACAGTGGGGTTGTTGGGCTCTACCATTCCAGGTTCCTCCCTCCGCGGAACGCGCCAAAGCCAAAGTGGTCGCAACGCAGGCAGCGGCTTGCCTCCTGGCGTGCCTCCTCCTCGGTGAGGCCCTGCTCGACCAGATTCCAATCGTGGATGCGCTCGCCGGCCTCGCGCTCGCCCAGCTCGCAGCGGCCGCACTCGTGCTTGCCCTTAAACTGCACGGTCGGCAGCTCCACGTCGAGCTTTATCTTGTGGTCAAAGCCCAGGTAGCGGTCGATGTTTGCCGAAGCAACGCGACCGGCGTTGATCGCCCGGATGACGGTGGCGGGACCGGTCTGGCAGTCACCGCCGCTAAAGAGGCCATCGAAGTCGGGCACGGCGCCATCCGAATCGGTGACGATGCGACCCCACTTGCAGGCGATGCCCATGTCCTCAAACGGCTTGGAATCGATGTCCTGGCCAATGGCCACAAACACGCGCTCGCAGGGAATGACGCGCTCGGGCGTGGCTGCGGCACGCGGGGCCGGACGTCCACGGCGGGGCTCGCCGATAATCTGCGGCTGCACGCACAGGCCACTCACGCGACCGTCCTCGCCCGTCTCGATAGCGAGCGGTGCGGTGAGCTCCAGAACCTCGCACCCCTCGGCCTGGGCGCCGGCGATCTCGGCATCCTGGGCCGTCATGTCGCAGATGCGGCGGCGGTAGACGATGCTCACCTTTTCGGCACCGCAACGCACGGCAGAGCGCGCCACGTCCATGGCCACATTGCCGCCGCCGATGACGCACACGCGCTGGCCGCTCAGGTCGGGCAGTTCGTCGTCGCCGATGGCACGCAGCATCTTGACGGCCGACTCCACGCCGGGCGCCTCTTCGCCCGGAAGGCCGAGCTTCTTATCGCTGTGGGCGCCAATGGCTAGGTAGACGGCATCGAACTCGTCGCGCAGGCGGGCAAGCTCCTCGCCGTTGACGGAGTGGTCGAGTTCCACGTCGATGCCGGCGCTCAAGATCCAGTCGATCTCGGCCTGCAGGCGCTCGCGCGGCAGGCGGTAGCTGGGGATGCCGTAGCGCAACATGCCGCCCAAGTGATGACGCTGCTCAAAGATCGTCACCTTATGGCCCATCACGGCCAGATAGTAGGCACAGGAAAGGCCGGCCGGGCCGCCGCCGATCACGGCAATGCGCTTGCCGGTGTTGTCGGCCACGCTGGGCTTGTAATCGTTGAGGTCGCTGTGCTCAACGGCAAAACGCTTGAGGGCGAGGATGTTCATGGGATCGTCGACCATGCCGCGACGGCAGTGCATCTCGC
>CATVQO010000119.1 GCA_958346165.1 uncultured Collinsella sp.
ATTCGCAAGACCATGGAGCTCGTGCGCGGCGGCTACGCCATGACGCTCATCAACGAGCAGGCGCTCTACGCATTTCGCGATCCACACGGCATTCGCCCGCTCGTGCTGGGCAAGCTGGTGGACGAGGGCCTGGACCAGGCCGATGCCGCAGCCGTTTCGCAGCTGCCGTCGCAGGACGGCGCCGCGACGGTCGACTCCGCCGTCCGTGTCACGCGCGCCGGCGGCTGGGTCGTTGCTTCCGAGACCTGCGCACTCGACATCGTGGGTGCCGAGTACGTCCGTGACGTCCGTCCCGGCGAGATTTTGCGCATCAGCGCCGAGGGTCTGGTATCCGAGCAGGGCGTGCCTGCCGCCGAAGAGCCCGCAAACTGCATCTTTGAGCAGGTCTACTTTGCCCGCCCCGACTCCATCATGAACGGCAAGAGCGTCTATGCCTGCCGTTACGACATGGGTCGTCAGCTGGCACACGAGGAGCCCGTCGAGGCCGATCTGGTCATCGGCGTGCCCGACTCCGGCCTGCCGCCCGCGGAGGGGTATTCGCACGAGAGCGGTATTCCCTTTGGCGAGGGCCTTATCAAGAACCGCTACGTGGGCCGTACGTTTATTGAGCCTACGCAGGAGTTGCGCGCCATGGGCGTGCGTATGAAACTCAACCCGCTGCGCGACAACATCGAGGGCAAGCGCCTGGTCGTCATCGACGACTCCATCGTGCGCGGCACCACCATGGTGCAGCTCGTCAAGATGCTGCGCAACGCCGGCGCCAAGGAGATTCATATCCGCATCAACTCGCCCGAGGTCATCTGGCCGTGCTTCTACGGTATCGATACCGACGTGCAGTCGCAGCTTATCAGCGCCAACAAGACGGTCGACGAGATTTGCGAGTATATCGGCGCCGATTCGCTGGCCTTCCTTTCGGTCGAGGGCCTGCTTAAGGTCATGCCCAAGGGCGGTTACTGCGATGCGTGCTTTACCGGCCGCTACCCCGTGGCGATTCCCGAGAGCTTTGGCCGCGACAAGTTTATGGAGGGCTTTAAGCCCCGCAACCTGGACAAGCCGCTGCACTTTGACGACGACGCCGTGATCGAGAAATACGACGACCGCAGCTGGGAAGAGGAGCACGGCGAGGCATAAAACCTGCCATATGGGGACAGGTTTATTTTGGTAGGTTTTACCTGCTGTTTTGTTGATATGACGGCGCGTGCTGTTATGGCGCGCGCCGAAATGAACGCAACTATGAGCACCGTTTGGCGCCCGTGCGGCGCCACGGTAGTGGGAGAGGAAGGCTCAGATGAGCGACAGCAAGCATGTGACGTACGAGGACGCCGGCGTCGACACCGCCGAGGGCGGCCGCGCCGTCGACGCGATTAAGCAGATGGTCAAGGACACTAACCGTTCCGAGGTTATCGGTGGCATCGGCGGCTTTGGCGGCCTGTTCTCGGCCGCCGCGCTCAAGGATATGGAAGACCCGATCCTGATTAGCGGTACCGACGGCGTGGGCACCAAGCTCGTGCTCGCCCAGATCATGGACCGTCACGAGACGGTTGGCCAGGACCTGGTCGCTATGTGCGTCAACGATATTCTGGCTTCGGGCGCCGAGCCGCTGTTCTTCCTGGACTACGTTGCCATCGGTCACATCGAGGCCGAGCACATGGCAAAGATTATCAAGGGTGTGGCCGACGGCTGCAAGCTCGCGGGCTGCGCGCTCGTGGGCGGTGAGATGGCCGAGCACCCGGGCGTCATGGCTCCTGCCGACTACGACCTTGCCGGATTTACCGTGGGCGTCGTCGACCGTCCCAAGATGCTCGACCCCGCAAACGTCCGCCCGGGCGATGTGATCCTGGGCCTGCCTTCCACCGGCGTGCACTCCAACGGCTACTCGCTCGTGCGTAAGGTCATTGGCGTCGACGGCGTTAAGCCGGGCACGCCCGAGGCCGTCGCTAAGGCCGAGGAGCTGAGCCGTCCGCTCGAAGAGCTCGGCGGTGCATCGCTGGCAGACGCTCTGTTGGCCCCCACGCGCATCTACGTCAAGCCGATCCTGGAGCTGCTCCGCGGCGGCGCTCCGGTGCATGCCATCGCCCACATCACTGGCGGCGGTATTACCGAGAACCTCAACCGTGCACTCGCCGACGACGTCGACGCCGTGGTCACCCGCAACGGCGCCGAGATGGGTTGGGACGTTCCGCCCGTCATCACCTACGTGTCGCGTCAGGCCGAGCTCGCGCCCAACGAGGCATGCAAGACCTTCAACATGGGCGTCGGCCTGTGCCTGATCGTCGCCCCCGAGGACGAGGCCGCGGTTACCGAAGCCCTGGTCGCGCTGGGCGAGAAGCCGTTCCGCGTGGGCGAGTGCGTCGAGGGTTCCGGTAAGGTCGTGTACTCCGATGAGCGCTAACGAGCAGATGGCTGCTAGTGAGGGCCTGGGCTTTGTGCCCTACACCCGTCCGACCGGCACCGATACGGTCGAGCCGCTCAAGATCGGTGTGCTCATCAGCGGTTCGGGTACCAACCTGCAGGCGCTGATCGATCTGATCGCCGCCGGTAAGCTCAACGCCTCGATTGAGCTTGTGGTGTCGAGCCGTCCTTCGGCTAAGGGTTTGCAGCGCGCTGAGCGCGCGGGCATCCAGACGCTCACGCTGTCCAAGGATGTCTATGCCGACCCTATTGCCGCCGACGAGATCATCGCGCACGAGCTGCTCGAGCGCGGCTGCGAGTACGTGGTGATGGCCGGCTATATGCGCATGGTGCACACACCGCTGCTGGCGGCGTTTCCCAACCGCGTGGTCAACTTGCATCCGGCGCTGCTGCCGAGCTTTACCGGTGCGCATGCGATTGACGATGCCTTTGCGCGCGGCGTCAAGGTAACTGGCGTGACCGTGCATTTTGCCAACGAGGTCTACGACAACGGTCCCATCATCGCCCAGCGTGCGCTGGCTGTCGAGGAGGGCTGGGATGTCGACGCGCTCGAGGAGCACATCCACGCGATTGAGCACGTGCTGTATCCCGAGGTCGTGCAAATGCTCGCCGACGGCCGCGTCCACGTGCTGGAGAGCGGCAAGGTCGCAATTGATGCGCCCCGCGTCTAGCGGCGCACAGTACAATTTAGTTGAGTGGTCAGGGTGGTCATTGGCGCCAAGGCGCGCGTGGCCACCTTTTGTTTTGGGTAGTCATCGGGGACGTTCCTGAATGACTAGGTGAGAGAGGTGAGCGCATGGCGGATAACGAAGCGCTGTTTACGCCTGAGCTGGTGTTTTTTGATTGGGAGTGTGCGACGCCGGGTGAGGTGTTTGCGCAACTCGAGAGTGAGCTTGCTCCGCGCGGCTACATTGCCGACGGTTGGCTCGACGCCGTTCGCACGCGCGAGGATGCCTATCCCACGGGTCTTGCCATGCCGGCGGCAAACATTGCCATTCCGCATACCGATCCGGGGTTTGTGGCCAAGCCCTATATCGCGGTGGTGAAGCCCTCCGCGCCCGTGACATTTAACGCTATGGCTGGCATGGGCGCTCCGGTGCCGGCGCAGATCGTCATCAATCTGGGCATCGCCGAGCCGGGCGGCCAGGTCGAGGCTCTGCAGGCGCTCATGAACATCTTTATGGACGCCGATGCCGCAGCCGACGTGCTCGGCCAGACCACGCCGCAGGGCATGGTCGACGCCATCCGCCGCCACTTCTAAGGTGGGGCTAAGCCGGCACCTAGGGACGTTCCTTATGTGCCGGCACTTGGGGACTGTCCCTAACTGCCGGCAGAAAAGGAACGTCCCTAACTGCCGGCTGCCAGAGCTGTCCCCTTTGCACCAAAATGGTGCAGATTAACCTGTCCCCAATGCACCAAGCGTGCCGCGGGGGCTGCGTTGTGACACAATGGCGTTTGTTCGATTCGTTATGCGAAAGGCCAACTATGGCAAATAAGAAAAAGAACCCCGCACTCGAGCCGACGCCCGAGCAGCAGGCTCGCGCCGCCTCCAACTCTCGCAAGAAGCAGCGCAAGACCCGCGTGTCCAAGACCGTCAAGATCGTTCTGGTGGTCATCGGCGTGCTGGCGATGCTGCTTTCCGTCTCGGCGATGGCGTGCTCCGGCCTTATGTCGCAGGCCGAGGACACCTCGGGCTACAAGCTGACCGGCGGTGTTGCTGCTACTATCAACGGCACCAACCTCACCGAGGACACCGTGACCAAGCAGATCATGAGCATGCGCACGTCCTACGGCTACACCAAGGACAAGGACTGGGCGCAGTATCTGGTCGACAACGACCTCACGCCCAAGAAGTATCGCAAGCAACTCATCGACTCCTACACGCAGCAGATTCTGCTTCAACAGGCACAGAAGGAGAACGGCGTGACGGTGTCGGACGAGGAGGTCGAGAAGGCTTGGAAGGACGCGTGCAAG
Source organism: uncultured Collinsella sp. (assembly GCA_958346165.1). The sequence continues at coordinate 4,387 of CATVQO010000119.1, forward strand.
AGCGCGGGCGGTGCCAAGGCCTTTAAGAAGACCCTCAAGACCTACGGCTATACCGAGGATACCTACAAGGATTCGCTCAAGGAGAGTCTGGCGCAGCAGAAACTCAAGGATGCCGCCGCGCCCACGAGCAAACCCAAGGACAGCGAGATTGTCGATTACATCAACGAAAACCTGTCCAGCTACAACGACGCCCGTCGCTCGTCGAACATCCTGATCAAGGTTGATTCCGACGCTTCCGACGAGGACAAGGCTGCCGCCAAGGCCAAGGCGCAGGAGTGCCTGGACAAGATCAACTCCGGTGAGCTGAGCTTTGAGGACGCCGTTGAGCAGTACTCCGAGGACACCGGTTCCAAGGAGAAGAAGGGCGATGTGGGCTGGGATAAGCTCACCACCTTTGTCGACAGCTACCAGACGGCGCTCGAGGGGCTCAACAAGGGCGACGTGAGCGAAGTCATCGAGTCGACCTATGGCTACCACATCATCAAGTGCACCGACTACTTCCATGTCGATAATCAGGTTGATGACATCAACCAGGTGCCCAAGGCCATCAAGAAGTACGTCTCCAACGTGGTGAAGACGCAGGCGGCCAGTACCGCGTACAGTGAGTGGCTGGAGCAGTACAAGAAGGACGCCGACATTACCGTCAACCCCATGCCCAAGGACGTACCCTATAACGTGAGTCTGAAGGGCATCACCAAGAGTTCGACCGACGATTCGTCGACGACTGAGTAATCATGGGGCGGTGCTCGCGCGAGTGCCGCCCACGCTATTAGAGAGGATTTGCAGATGACCAACGAAGAGCTGCAGAAGGAAATGATCGCGGCCATGA
>CATVQO010000120.1 GCA_958346165.1 uncultured Collinsella sp.
GGCGTAGTCGCTATTTATTCAGTCCAAGTTTCGGGGCGCAGTTCACTGTCCCCTTCGTGGTGGTTTTTCGTTCTGAGCCAAGGAGATTCATGTTCAACATTGTGCTGTATGCGCCCGAGATTCCGGCCAATACGGGCAATATCGGCCGCACTTGCGTGGTTACCGGCGCCCGTCTGCATCTGGTGGAGCCGCTGGGGTTTTCACTCGACGACAAGACGGTACGTCGCGCCGGCCTGGGCTACTGGCAAAACTTGGACGTGACGACCTATGCCGGCTGGGAGGATTTCCTTGCGCGCAACGGCCTCTCCCCTGCCGACGAGCACCTACATCTGTTGACCAAAAAGGCACGCCGCACCTATGCGCAAAGCACCTACCGCGACGGCGACTACTTGGTCTTTGGCAGCGAGAGCTCGGGCATTCCCGAGCCACTGCTTGCCGCGGCGCCCGAGCGCTGCGAGCGCATCCCGATGCTGCGCGATTGCGACTCACTCGATAACGCCGAGGCTTGGGAAGCTCACGAGGAATCGCTGGGGCATACCGAGAACAGCCACGAGGCCATTCTTCAACAGGACATCTGCGGCAACTTCATCAATCCGGACGACTACCGCATCAGCGCACTCAACCTCTCCAACAGCGCCGCCATCGTCCTCTACGAGGCCCTGCGCCAGGCAGGCTTTCCGGAAATGTGACAAAGGAACTATCCCTTTGTCACATTCAAGCGCCACGCCGATGGCACACACGCCTAATTGATGCTCTAGATAAAGAGCCCTCACTTTTAATCAGAATTAACTAAAGTAAAATGAAGTTAAACGACGGTGTGAAAGGAGAGCCTTGTGGAATATCTCGAGAACCCGTTTACCCCCAGTTTTGGCGAGGTTCCTGCCCATCTCGCTGGCAGACAACAGATTATTCGGGATTTGGACCGTGCCTTCTTGAGCCAGCGCAGGCGCCCAGAATTAACCTCGATCTTCTCAGGCGCGCGTGGAACCGGTAAAACCGCTCTCATGTCGTCGCTCGCGACAAGGGCGGAATCCCACGGCTGGATTGCCGTAAAGACGACCGCGCTCCCGGGAATGCTTGAGGAAATCGAGCTCGGGGCGAAACGTGCTGCCGGCCATCTTATCGACCCGTCCAACCACTTCGAAGTCACCGGTCTCGGAATTGCACCGCTCGGCAGCATCGAGGTCAGTCGCGTTCACGATGCCTCAACCTGGCGTTATCGCATGAGCGACATCATCGACCAGCTCAACGAGGCGGGCACCGGTCTGCTCGTCACGGTTGACGAGGTGGACCCGACACTCGACGAGATGATTCAGCTCGCAGCGACGTATCAGCACTTTGTGACCGATGGAAAACGCGTCGCACTGCTCATGGCGGGACTTCCCAACAACGTCTCGACGTTGCTGAACCACAAGACGGTCTCGTTCCTTCGCCGCGCCCAACAATATCATCTGGGTCGCATTGCCGACTATGACGTACGCGAGGCCTTGATTCGCACGATCCAGGAAAACGATCGCCTGGCAGATGCCGAGGGAATCGATAGAGCCGTTCGCTCGATCTCTGGTTTTCCCTTCCTATTGCAACTCGTAGGCTACCGTGCCTGGGACCTCACAAGCGATTCGAAGGAAATCTCGTCACGCGACTTTGACCTGGGAATCAAAATCGCGCGCGACGAGATGGACGACCGAATCCTCGCGGCAACCTATCGGGAACTCACGGCAGAGGACAAGCGATTCCTCATCGCCATGCTCGATGACGAGGAAGAGTCCACCACCGCTGACCTTGTCGAGCGCCTTAAGCGTTCGCCGCAGCAGGTCTCCCGCTACCGACGCCGCATGATAGACGCCGGCATCATCGGGGAGCGAGGGCGAGGGCTCGTCGCATTTGAATTGCCATTCTTCCGCGACTATCTCGCAGCTCAATGCGTGAAATAGGTATCAATGAGGCAAAGGGACTGTCCCTTTGCCTCATTGTCTATAGGTAGCGGCCAGTAACGCTCTTGGGGCAGGCAGCGATATCCGTCGGCGTGCCGGCACAGACGATTTGCCCGCCCGCGTCGCCACCGCCCGGGCCCATGTCGATCACGTAATCGGCGTTACGGATAAGGTCGAGATCGTGTTCGATCACGATGACTGTGGCGCCCTTGGCAACGAGGCCGTCGAACACGCTCAGCAACACCTGAACATCGAGCGGATGCAGGCCGATCGTGGGTTCGTCGAACACGAATACAGCATCATCCTGCACGCGGCCCATCTCGCTCGCAAGCTTTAGACGCTGCGCCTCGCCGCCCGAAAGCGCCGGCGTGGGCTCACCGAGCGTGAGATAACCCAAGCCCAGGTCGTGTAAGGTCTGCAAGCGCGCCTGAACCTTCTTGAGTCCCACCGTGGCGTCGAGCGCCTCATCCACACTCATATCCATGAGCTGCGGCAACGTCAGCAAGCTCCCGTCCTTGCCCTCACGATGGATACGCGAAGCCGCGTCCGCATAACGCGAACCGCGACATGCCGGGCAGACGATCTCGACATCGGGCAAAAACTGCACATCGAGCGATATCGAGCCCGTGCCATCGCACGTAGGGCAGCGCAAGGCACCGGTGTTGTAGCTAAAGGCACCCGCCTTGTAGCCGGCCGCCTTGGCCTCGGGCGTACGGGCGAAGGCGCGGCGCAGCTCGTCATGGATGTCAGCATAGGTCGCTACCGTCGAGCGCACGTTGGCGCCGATGGGCGTGGCGTCAATCAGGTTGGCGCGGGCAATGCCCTCGGCATCGACCCAACGCACGTGCCCCGGCAGACGCTCGCCATCTGCTTGCGCCTTGAGTGCCGGAATGAGCGTCTCGAGCACCAACGTCGTCTTACCCGAACCCGAAACGCCCGTCACCGCGACCAAGCGGCCGCGCGGGATATCGACTTCGAGCGGTTTTACGGTATGGATGGCATCGGTTGCCATGCGGATGTGGCCCTGGTCGAACATCTCCTCGTCAGTCACCTGCGGGCGCAAGCGCTTGGGGTCTGCGCGCAAAAACGGCGCGATGCGACTGCTCTGCGATTGCTCGACCTCGTCTACCGTACCGGCAGCGATCACGTTACCGCCGCCCGCTCCGGCAACGGGGCCCATCTCGACAAGATAGTCGGCTTCCGCCAGTACGCGCGTATCGTGGTCGACAACAACCACGGTGTTGCCGTCATCCACCAGATCGCGCATCACGCCCACCAAGCCGTCGACATTGGCGGGATGCAAGCCGATCGAAGGCTCGTCCAGCACATAGAGCACGCCCGTCGACCGGTTGCGCACCACGCGGGCGAGCTGCACACGCTGGCGCTCACCCGTGGAGAGCGTGGCACCAGCGCGGTCGAGTGAAAGGTAATCGAGACCCAGGTCGACCAGACGACGGGCCGCGCTCAAAAACGAATCGCAGATATCCGCCGCCATGGGCCGCATCTCGGGCGGCAAGGATGCGGGCACCCCGCGCACCCACTCAATCGCCTCGCCCAGCGTCATGGCCGCGGCCTGCGCCAGATTGATACCGCGCACTTGGGGCTGGCGCGCAGCCTCGGAAAGACGCGTACCACCACAGTCGCGGCATGGCCCCTCGCGCAAAAAGCGCGCAACGCGTTTGAGGCCCTTGTCGTCCTTAACCTTGGCGAGCGCATTCTCAACGGTATAGACGGCGTTGTAATAGGTAAAGTCGAGCGGCGTGGCGCCCTCGCCGTTTTTGGGAACGTAGAGAATGTGCTTCTTAACCGCCGGGCCGTGGAACACGATATCGCGCTCTTGAGGCGTGAGCTGGTTAAACGGCACGTCGGTGCGCACGCCCATCTCGCCGGCTACCTGCTTCATCAGATCCCACATGAGCGTGCCCCAAGGAAGCACCGCGCCCTCGTTGATAGTCTTTGACTCGTCGGGCACCAGGCTCGCCTCGTCCACCTCGCGCATAACGCCGGTGCCGCCACAAGTGGGACACGCGCCGCCGCTGTTAAAGGCAAGGTCCTCGGCGCTCGGGGCGTAGAACTCGCGGCCGCATGCGGGACACGTGAGCGACAGGCCTGCGGCCACGTTAAGGCTCGGCTCCGCGCGCGCCCCGCAGTGCGGGCACACGTGATGGGCGCAACGGCTAAAGAGCAGACGCAGGCTATTGTTGAGCTCTGTCATGGTGCCAAAAGTGGAACGCACGCCCGGCACGCTCGGACGCTGGTGTAGCGCGAGCGCCGCCGGCACGTGCAAGACCTCATCCACCTGGGCATGTTCGGCCTGCGTCAGACGACGGCGAGTATAGGTGCTGAGCGCCTCCAGGTAACGGCGCGAGCCCTCGGCGTAAAGAACGCCCAGTGCCAGCGAACTCTTGCCCGAACCCGACACGCCGGCAATGCCTACGAGCTTTCCCAGCGGGATATCTATATCGATGCCCTTGAGGTTATGGACGCGCGCGCCACGCACCTCGATAGCCTGCGGGCTCATCTTCTGTTCCGTCATCTTTATCACCCTACTCGTGCCATAAAATGCGATCGCGAATGTACTCGCCCAGCATGGGCACGGTAAACCGGACGAGGCCGTATCCGGCAGCCTCGATGACGCGCTCGCGAATCAGGCTTGCGCGATATTTACTCGCCCAGCTCTGGGTACGCTCGCAGCGCTCAATGATATCCGCCATGCGCGTCGGCTTGCCCTCGTCAACCGCCATGGCCTCGATAAAAAGGCGCTGTGGACTGCGCAGCCCGTAATACAGGGGCGCGTCAACCGCTTCATAGAACTCGGAGACGGCATCCGCATGGCCATCCTCGACATCGCGCCTTTCGATGACCTGTGAGCCACGTCGGACAGCAGAGCGCCACATGTAATAGCCCACCAGCTGAACCATATAGGGATGCCCCATGCTCTTGCGTGCCGCAAGGTCCGCCGTCTCCGCGTCAACGTAAAGACCAGCGTCTTTGACCGTCTGGATATACGAATCGCGCACCTTGGGCAAAGATATCGCCCCCAGCGTACGCTGCTGGGCACGCCGCAAAAACGTCACGCTCGGCTCTTCGAGCAAGTCATCAACCATACTTGGCAATCCAGCGAACACCAGCGCAAGACCGCGCTGGTCGCTATCGGGCAATCCCGTAGCATCCTGATCTCCGAGCACTTGCTGATAGAGAACGGCGAGAGCCGCCAGTTCCTCGATAGACGCCGATTGCGCCTCGTCAATCGCAAACAGTA
>CATVQO010000121.1 GCA_958346165.1 uncultured Collinsella sp.
CGGCGTCTTCTTCATCAATCTTGAATCCGTCGGCGCCGGTAGGCTTTCGGTGGTGACGGTTGAGGGCGAACAGCAGCTGCTCAAGGGCGATCGCCGCATCATGAACCTGGTCAGCAAGGTGTGCAAGTCGTTCCATGTCGATTGTGGCGCGCTCGAGATGCCCTATGCCAAGACCGATGCCTACGCCGCGCTCGAGGCGAGCCGCCGAGCCCTCACCATCGCCGGCGTGGACGGCACGCGTCTGGCTTGCGCTCGTACCGAGGACGACCTGCCCCACAATGTCAACCCGACGAACATTGCCACGGTATCCGAGGTCGTGACCGAGGTTATCCGCCGTTCGTAGACGGAGCTCTAAGGAGTCAACGTGTTTTCGTATATTAAGCGCCATTGGCCTGTCTACGTGATTTTGACCTTGATTGCCATTGCGTTAGGGTTTGGAGCTGCCTACATCGTGGGCGCGAAGGGCTCGACCCCCGCCTCCGCAATCAGCGAAGAGGTGGAGCAAGAACAGAGCACGGGTGCCGATGGGATTCCTGAGTCCGAGCAAGCAATCGTTGATGGTGGATCTTCGTCTGCAGAGTAGATGCGGCGATTTAAATGATTGAAAGCGGGCGAGCCGGGGGACTGGCTCGCCCGCTTTTTCATCGCGCTAGCGCTTCTTTGGGATTGACCTAAGGCGAGCGAACCATAGGGCTGCGGCACCCGAGGTCAGGAGCGCGGTGATGCAAGCGGCGATGGGAGCTGACCCTGTTGCCGGTAGGTCCTGCGGTAGGGTACAGCGTTGAATGACACTGTCCTCGTCATGTGACTCAAGTTTATCGCCGCCGCCGTTGCGGCAAAGATCGACGCGTGCGCTGTTGGTGAGTGCAGTTTGGGGTGTGTAAGCCGACGTTGCCTGCATGTGCACGACTGCGCCCCGAGCATCTGTGCCAAGGATTGCTTTGGCATCGTCAAGGTCGTCGTGCTCATCTTTGAGATCATCACGGGTCCAAGAATCCGTATCGCTTCGAGTCGTAAAGTCGGCGGCTACCGCACCGTATTCAATGCGAATGCCCGTCACGACGGTATTGGATGAAAGGTCGAGTTCTTTCGCCTCGAGTGTGGCGGATTCCGTGGTCGAGACATCCGCCTTCCAGAGGTGCCAGCCGTCGTAATCGACGAGGCGGCAATCTTCACCCAGACTCTCTTTTACTTCGTCGGACTCAAGCCAAGGATTTTCGTGCCCATCGTCAAGCGTCGCGTTTGCCGGCTCATCGACGTCTGTCGAGTCCAACGGCGTCGTGCGATACCACACGTTGCACAGACCGTTGAGGTCGCCGATGGCGACGGGGGTTTCGATTGAGACGAATCTCGCCGTGCCGTCTTTGGCGCACTCAAGATCATCGGTAATCGTAAACTCATCAACCCAAGTAGCGGAATCGTTTCGAGCATCGATGGTATAGGAGAAAAGCCCATCCGTATTGGTTTGCATCGCGGCGCGGTTTTTTCCATCGCCGTTAGCCAACAGACCCTTCCCGATAGGTTGGACAAGTTCCTGACGCTTGTCGACCTGTCCTTTGATCTCGATGGGCGCATCCTTCATCGCGACGGATTGGACTTCTCCCGTATCCTTTATTTCAAACGTTATCTCCTCGGCAAGGTCATAGGTCCGCGGAGACATCGTTTCGCGCAACGAGTAGGTACCGGGTGCAAGATGTTCGATGCGGTGCGGCTTGTCGGATGAGGTCCAGGAGTCTATTTCGGTTTTATCGGGACCATATAAGGTGAGCTGTGCGCCTTTCACTTCCTGCTCTCCGCTTGCATCGACCTTGGAGATATCAACCTTGGTGTAATCGTCGGATACGTTAAGCCGTGCTTCCACAACGGGTGTTTTCTGGTCGGCATAGGTAAGGTCGACGATATGATGCGTCCGGTCGAGCAAGAAGCCGGTCGGCGCTTGAGTCTCGACAACCTCGTAGCGTGCGGTGCCAGATCCCAGCGGGAGGTCGTCCGCGCGTGCTTCTCCAGTTTCATCCGTCGTGACGGTAGCGACAGCCTCGCCGTCGAGCGCGGCAATGCTACCGTCGGGGCGCACGATATCACCTGAGGCACGGATCTCAAAGATGGCGCCCGCGAGGCTGCTGCCGTCTACGGCATCGGTTTTAACGATCCTGATGTTTCCGGTCGCGGCGTGGTCATAATACGAGACGATTGCAACGGGCGTTAGGTTTATATCGGCGGGTATGTTTACCTCGATCTCTCCGCCGACAAGATAGGGCTCTTTGGCCGAGGTTTCGCGTACATAATAGGTGCCCGGCACGAGCGATTCGGGCAGTGTGACGGTGCCGGTCGCGTCAGTCGTAAAGGTGTCCATTACGTTATGTGCTGGATACCAGCATGTTTGTGAGACAGGTTTGTGATTGCTGTCGAGGAGTTGGAAGGTGAATCCGGCTAGGGGAACAGAGGCGCCTGTTTGGGCATCGCGTTTTACAATCTGGAGATGCGTCGACAGAGCGTGGTTGTCCACGATATATTGAAGCTCGGCGCCGTCGGAAATCTGATTGGCCTCGACGGTCCATTCCCCCGCACGTTTAAAACCCTCGGGGACGGTTTCCGGAACCTCACGAACCGTGTAGCCGGCGCGGTCGTATGGGACGGCTCCGTGGACACCGGCTGGTCGCTTGCCTGTGCCGAACCATGCTTCGGGCTGGTCTTTGGTGGAGGCAAAGCCATAGATGTTTGTAGTCAGTGTGCCAACAACCTGCTGAGAGCTGTTACTGACAACCTCAAAGACAACATCTCCTGCCGGCTGCTCCAGGCCGGATTGATCGCTATTGCCGTAGTCCTTGAATTTGGAAATCTCAAGGTCAAACGCAATGGGGATATTGGAAACGCGAGATTCGATCTCGACCACGCCTGAATCGCCGAGTTGGTCGGCTCCAACGGTGTAAGACCAACTGTCACCGGAGGGCAAATAGCCCTCGGGCGCCTTCGATTCATAGATGGTAAAGGTTCCCAGGGGGACATCGGTGAGGGTAGCTCGACCGCTTTCATCGGTCCTGAGAGTTTGTGTCCATCCAGGGGTTGATTGCGATACGCACACGAATTCTGCTCCTGCGAGCGAAGCTCCAACTTGGGGGCCTGCATTCGTTGCGGCGTCGAGCTTTACAATGCGCAAGGTAATGGTGCCGGGTTGTTCATCAATGGTGACGTATCCGCCGTTATTCGTCGTGGTAAAGGCAATGCGATCGTGCAGGGGGATATAACCAGCTGGCGCTGTTATCTCAACTAGGTAGTATGCCGTGTTGGGTAGGAGTGTTGCCTGCGCTCGACCGTTGCTGTCCATCTGGACGGTGCCGACACGCGCGCCGCTGGCGCTCTCAAAAACATCGAATGTTGCCCCGTCAAACTGATAAGTATTGTTTCCGCTGGTAATGGCAGCGTTTGCAGACTGCTTTTGGAAGGAAACAGAGACCGCCGGCAGTACATAGAGCATGTCTTGACGTTTGCTGCCGCCCGATACGGTTCCTATATAGCGCCGCGCGCGGTGCGGAGCGGCTTTGATGCTTCCTGATTTTGCGCTGTCGTGGAGCCACCGCGCAGCCGCCACGACTTCATTGTCGGCGGTAAAGTGCCCGCTCTTGGTTTTGCCCTGAGCGGTTGTGTAGGAGTAGGTGCCGTCGACATGGGTAGTGCCGTTGAGCATCCATACGGCAAGCTGGGTGGCGGCGCGGGCGCGATCGGGTGAAAGATGGTAACCGCCAAACGACATGGCGGTAGGATATCCGTGACAAACGATTGCCGCGAACTCGTCGTCGAGCCACACCCAGCCTTGATCAAAGTTGAGCCATGGGCCGCCCGGCTTGGTGGGGCCGGGGCGCTCCTGGTTCATGCAGTAGGCAATCGAGGCGTCTTGAGCTTCATACTTGCCGATGAAGAAGGGCCCACAATCATCGCTAATAGTGCGGAAGCCGAGCTGGTCGTAGCCATCGACGGCAAATGCGGCTCCCGGTGCCAGACAGCCGAAAAGCAGGAAGAGGAGCAGGAGCAGCGGACCTGTTGCGATTGCGCTGTGGACAGAGTGCGTGGGTGCGTTGGACATGGCTGCTCCTTATCCCTCGTGCGCCGCATGGGGAGGTTGCGACGCGTAGGATGAGGCTACCCCCGAGGTTCATGCGGGTAAGTACCGGAGCCTGACCAAAAGCTTGCCCAATTCCTGACAAATTGAGCTCAAATACAACAATCAGGCAAAAGCGCAGGTAGAAGATAAGGAGAACAGGAGGCCAAAGGTCCTCGTCTCCACAATTGATGCGATTTTCAAACGAATCTCCACAGCTAAAACAAGCATCGCCACCCTTGTATCGAACAAGACAACCGCGTTATACTAGCCAACACACAAGCGGGCATCGCCAAGTGGTAAGGCATTAGCTTCCCAAGCTGACACTCGCGGGTTCGAGTCCCGTTGCCCGCTCCAGAAAAAGTAAAAGCACGACACCGTTCCGGTGCCGTGCTTTTTTCAATAAAGCGCCGGGACTCGAACCCGCCAGGGTGCGAGCGTAAAACAAACGCGAAGCGTTTGTAGCGAGCAGGCGAAGGCGCCGGCAGGCGCCTGAAGCCGGTGCGGATTTGCGAAGCAAATACGCGGACGTCCCGTTGCCCGCTCCATCGAGCGCGGGAGACTTTGGGGCGGCCAATTCAACAAAGTCTTCCCCATCGTCTCCGTGAATCCGAGGAGATCGACCGCAGCCGGTGCGGATTTGCGAAGCAAATACGCGGACGTCCCGTTGCCCGCTCCAATTCCAAAATGTTAGGTTAATGCCTGCTGCCCATACTTGCACCTGCGCACGGTACAATGGTTGGGTTACGACCAACGTGCCAATAACCAAAAAGGAGCCGCTATGATCGATCGCTATACCCGCCCGGAGATGGGACACATCTTCTCCCTCGAGAACAAGTACGCCATTTGGCAGGAGATCGAGGTCCTGGCCTGTGAGGCCCAGGCGGAGCTCGGCAAGATCGGCATTTCTAAAGACGAAGCCCAGTGGATCCGCGACCATGCCAACTTTGAGAAGGCAAAGGTCGACGAGATCGAGGAGGTCACGCGCCACGACGTCATCGCCTTCCTGACCAACATGAAGGAGTACATCGACGCCGATGTTCCCGAGGGCGACCCCAAGCCCAGCCG
>CATVQO010000122.1 GCA_958346165.1 uncultured Collinsella sp.
CCCTCCAGCCAAACAACGTGCACATAAGACCGCTGATCACGGGTCCAAACGCCGGTCCTAGCGTAATGCAGGCGCCGCCCAGGCTCAGATACAGACCGAGCTTCTCGCGCGGAGCACAAGATAGCACCACATTCATCATGAGCGGAAACAAGATGCCCGATCCCGCAGCCTGCAAAATACGACTTGGCAGCAAAACGGTAAACGACGGAGCGACCAGGCACAGGACTTCTCCGGCGACCATGCATCCGCATGCGAAAAACAGCAGCTTGCGCGTCGAGAAACGACCGGAAAGAAAGGCCATGATGGCCGTAAAGATCGACGTCACGATCATGTAGCCCGAAACAAGCCACTGCGCCGTGGTGGCACTCACCGAAAAGGCCGCCATAATGTCGTGCAACGCCACGTTGATGATGTTCTCGTTAAACGCGGCAACAAAGGCTGCAATATACATTACGACGAGAAGCGCCGCAGTGCCCGATGGCGTTACTTGAACTTGTTGCTGAGATTTGCTCCCCATGCATTTCCTTCCTCTTGGAACGACAGTCACATCGCCCCAGAGGAACAGTCCAGGGCGAAAAATGAGCCCTAGACTTACGCCAGACGCCGTACACGACGAGTCTGACAACATGGTCCAACGTCGAAAGATTGTAACGCGGACGCACAGCTTTCCTTCCGCGCTATTATTAAAAGTCCACGAAAGCATGAGACATGAGGAGCCCGCCATGATTAAGCCCATCATGAAATCCGAGTTCTTTTTGCGCCTGCCTTCCGAAGACGCGGGACCCGACGATGCCGCGACCGGGCAGGACCTCCTGGATACGCTCCACGAGCATGAGCACGAGTGCGTGGGCCTCGCCGCCAACATGATCGGCGTGCGCAAACGCATCATCTGCGTAAAGGACGGCAACAGGGTGCTCCTGATGTACAACCCGCAAATTCTTGAGCAGGTCAATGCCTATCAGACGAGCGAAGGATGCCTCTCGCTGACCGGCGAGCGTCCCTGTACCCGCTATCACCGCATTAAGGTTGAGTATTTGGACGAGAACTTCATCCACCGCATCAAAAACTTCTCGGGCTACACCGCCGAAATCATCCAGCACGAAATCGACCACTGCAACGGGATAGTGATTTAGTTCCGCCGATTCAAGAAAGCTCCCTGCAGCAAAACAACTGCAGGGAGCTTTTCATAGTGCGGAGCTTCTATCCCACTAGCTCTGGCGGTAATGATCGAAGAAGTCGGCGAGGTCTTCGAGTGACTCTTTGAGCACTTCCATGCGCGGCAGATACACGATGCGGAAGTGGTCGGGCTCGGCCCAGTTAAAGCCGCCGCCGCGCGTGATCAGGATTTTCTTCTCGTGCAGCAGGTCGAGAGCGAACTGCTCGTCATCGGTGATGTTGAACTTCTTAACATCCATCTTGGGGAAGATGTAGAACGCCGCGCGCGGCTTAACCACCGAGATACCGTCGATCTTGTTGAGCGCCTCGTACACAAAATTGCGCTGCTCGTAGACACGACCGCCCGGGCGGATATAGTTGTTAACAGACTGATGGCCGCCGAGCGCCGTCTGGACGATCGACTGAGCCGGCACGTTGGAGCACAGGCGCATGTTGGAGAGCATGTTGACGCCCATGATGAAGTCGCTCATGCAGCGCTGGTTGCCCGAAAGCACCATCCAGCCAATACGATAGCCCGCGATCATGTGCGACTTGGAAAGGCCGCTAAAGGTGACGCAGGGCAAGTCGGGAGCAAGCGAGGCAATCGAGACGTGCTCGTAACCGTCCATGCACAGACGGTCGTAGATCTCATCGGCAAAGATCATCAGCTGATGCCTGCGCGCGATCTCGACAATGCCCTCGAGCACCTCACGCGGGTAAACGGAGCCCGTGGGGTTGTTGGGGTTGATGATGACGAGGGCCTTGGTCGCGCTCGTGATCTTGGACTCCATATCCTCCAGGTCGGGATACCAATCCGCCTGCTCATCGCACAGATAGTGCACGGGATGACCGCCGGCAAGGGTCGCGCACGCCGTCCAGAGCGGATAGTCGGGGCTGGGGATCAGAATCTCGTCGCCATTGTCGAGCAGCGCGTTCATCGAAAGCTGAATGAGTTCGGACACGCCGTTGCCCGTGTAGATGTGCTCCATCTGAACGTTGGGCAGGCCCTTGATCTGCGAGTACTGCATAATCGCCTTGCGCGCAGAGAACAGGCCGCGCGAGTTGGAATAGCCTTCGCAGTCGGGCAGCTGCTGGCGCATGTCCTTGATAACCTCGTCGGGCGTGCGGAAACCGAAGGGCGCCGGATTGCCGATATTGAGCTTGAGGATGCGCTCGCCCTCGTCCTCCATACGGGCGGCCTCGTCGACGACGGGACCGCGCACGTCATACAGGACGTTATCGAGCTTGGTGGATTTAGAAAAAGTACGCATGGTAGTGCTCCTTGTGATTTGAGCCGCGGGACTGGGTTCTGGCTTGGCAACTTTACGGGACGGAGGGGTCTCACCTTGGTCAGCGTTACCGGCGAGCAGCCAGGTAACATCGACCTCCAAAATGCGGGCGAGCAGCTCTGCCACATCGCGCCGCGGAATCGTCTTGCCGCTCACATATTGGCTCATCTGACTCTTGCCGAGTTTTTTGCCGAGCATCTCCGATGCGCGGATTACGTCCGACTGGCGAACGTCACGATCGGACATAGTCTGTCGCAGGCGATCGCTAAACGTCTCTTGGGCCACAGGAACCTCCTTGCTGGCAAAGTTCAATTTATAGAACACGAATTGAACCAGAGTTCAATTTAGGCAGCAGTATAACGCGGCACCTCATTCGAAAGTTCAATTTCATAAGAAAATGTACCGGACTCTGAGATTTGCCCAAAGCGGACAATGATGTGTACACGTTTAGAGGTATTCGAGGAAACGAGCGGCAGCAAGCGAAACGTCAGCCGTTCGATATATGGCGTTGATCTGCCGATGGGGATGCCCTTCGAGCGGACGCACGGCAACATCGAACTGGCAGCGGCGCAAGATAAGTGCGGGAAGAATGCTCACGCCCAGGCCGTCCTCGACCATGGCCATAATCGCATAGTCATCCCAGGTAGACAGCTTGGAGCGCACCGCCAGGCCCGCGCGGCGAAAAAGCGGCGTAATCTCGTCGTCGCTACCGCGTTCCAGCAGAATAAACTGCTCGTTGGCCAAATCGGCAAGGGAAACGACCTCCGCGGTGGCAAGCGAGGAGTCCGCTGGCACCACGGCCATCAGCTCGTCTTGCACCAACGGCCGCGACGCCATGCCGGCGCCGCGTGGCTCACGCGGGATAAAACCCAGGTCGCAACGACCCTCAGCCACCCATTGTTCAATCTCTGAGTAATCGCCCATCAGCAACTCATAATCGACGTCCGGGTGATCGGCGCGAAAGCGCGCGATCACCGGCGGCAGCACGTGGGTCGCCACACTCGAAAACGTACCGATGCAGATTTTGCCGCGCATGAGCCCACGCATCTCATCCACCCGTCGCTGCAAACGAACAAATTCCTCGCATAACGCCTCGACCGCCGGCATAACTTGCCGCCCATCGGCAGAAAGCACTACGCCCTCGTGGCTTCTATCGAGCACTTTAAAGCCCCAGTCGGCCTCGAGATCGGCCACCATGCGGCTCACGCCCGACTGCGAATAGCTCAGGCGCTCTGCAGCACGCGTAAAGCTGCCGGCACGCACCGTCTCGAGCAGCACCTGCATCTTTTGAATATTCGTTTCCACGGCATCCCTCCACCTTTGCATGATTTTTTCTCATGCTATCCATGCATTATATTCGCTTTTCTTCTAAAGCCAGTTCACCCATAGTGAACATGCCCGGATATAGAGGGGATGTCAGCGCATGAACAACGGACTGTTTACGTACTTAGCAGCATTGCTATTGTTTGGCTCCAACGGCATCATCGCCGCCGCCATCGCGCTGCCGAGCTCCGATATCGTGCTACTGCGCACGTTTTTGGGCGCACTCTCGCTTGTCACCATCCTCGCCATCACCCAACGCCATACGTTGCAGGCGCCATCTCGCCCCCGCGAAGCCGCAGCCCTCCTCCTCTCGGGAGCCGCGCTGGGCGCCAGCTGGATTTTTCTGTTCCGCGCCTACCAGACGATCGGCGTCGGCGTATCCTCGCTGCTGTACTACTGCGGCCCCATCATTGTCATGGCACTCTCCCCGCTCATCTTTGGCGAAAAGCTGACCGGCGGCAAAATCGCCGGCTTTATCGCCGTCGCCTGCGGTGCTTTTCTCATTGCGGCACAAGGTCTAGGCGGCAATATGCCCATTGCTGGTATCGCCTGTGGCATCGCCTCGGCCTTCTGCTACGCATTGATGGTCATCGCTAGCAAGGGCGCGCCGCACATCGAGGGCCTCGAGAACTCCGCGCTCCAGGTGAGCGCCGCCTTTGTGACCGCGCTGGCCCTTACGCTCATCACGCAGGGCGCCCCCTCATTCCTGTCCGCCGGCGTCGCTGCCAGTATTGATTGGCGCGCCGTCATCATGCTCGGCATCGTCAACACCGGCATCGGTTGCCTGCTCTACTTTAGTGCTGTCGCCAAGCTGCCCGTCCAGACTGTCGCGGTTGTCGGCTACCTCGAGCCGCTTTCAGCCGTCGTGTTCTCCGCCGTCCTTTTAGGCGAAGCCATAACACCAGTCCGCCTGATGGGCGCCGCACTTATCATCGTCGGCGCATTTTTTTGCGAACTCGCCGGCAAACGCACAAATGCCAAGGCCGGCATCGCCCAGACAGCACGTGCTTAAAAGCCCCTCTTCGGTTTCAAAGCAGGGGCACGTCCGCGGTTATCACATTGCAGCAAGCCATTCAGCGGATATGCCCCTGCTTCGAAATGCTACCTGCGTACGTGAATAATCCCCAGCTGGGGATTATTGTCTAAAATAACCCGATGTGCCAAACTGCTCTTGTATGTATAAAGACGGCATAAAGATTATCTGTCCTAGACAGATAACCGGATGTCTAAGGGAGTCCACGTGGCACACAACAAACTGGAGGCAAACCTCCAAGATCGGCATGTGCAGGGCGGGCACGGAGCCATTCCCCTCTCCGCTGGCATGCTGCTCGTAACGCTCGGCGTCGTCTACG
>CATVQO010000123.1 GCA_958346165.1 uncultured Collinsella sp.
CTGGCGTGGACCTCACCGCTCGATGTGACGCGTAGGTTGAAGTTCTTGACGCGCTTTTTGGTAACGACGACGGGGATGGGCGTCCCATCCGGTCGGGATACGGAAATCGTAAACTGCTGCGTCAAAAGCGGTCCTTCAGATTGGGGACGGGCCGGCATGTCGACCGTTCGGCATGCCGGCCCGCTCAAGGGATGTGAAATTAATAACGCTCAAAGAAGGCAAGCGCGTTGTCGCTGCAGAGCTTCTGCATCACGGTCTTGCCAAAATGCTTGGAAAGCATGTTCTGGAACTCGGGCATCTTGCTGGCATCGGAGAGGAAAGCGGGCACCGTGGCGCCGTCCCAGTCGCCGCCGAGCGCGATGACGTCCTCGCCGCCCAGGTCGAGCCAGTGCTCGATATGTGCCGCCAGCTGGTCGAAGGTGACGTCTGCGGCGGTCTTGTCGGTTGCGTCGTTGGAAAGGAACTCGCTGCAGTAGTTGAGGCCGACGATGCCACCCATGTCGCGGATGGTGCGGAACTGGTCGTCGGTAAGGTTGCGTTTGGCGCCGCAAACCGCACGGGAGTTGGAGTGGCTGGCGACGAAGGGACGCGTGGCGCGGGCGGCGACCTCGTCAAAGCACTCATCGTTGAGGTGGGAGACGTCGAGCACCATGCCAGCGTGCTCCATCTGCGTAAGCGCCTCGATGCCGGCGGCGGTGAGGCCGGCGTGGGTGTCGTGGCCGCTCGCGAGCGGTCCCTGCGCGTTCCAGCTGAGTGATGACATGAGTACGCCCAAGCTCTTGAGCACCTCGATCAGCGCGGGGTCCTCGGCAAAGAACGTGGCGTTTTCGATGGTGTGGATGCAAGCGACCTTGCCGTCCTTGAGCGCGGGGCGAATGTCTGTGGCGCTGCGCACGTTGACCATGCGGTCGTGGTTGAGCATTGCCTGGCCGCTCATATGCGCCATGATTTGCGCCTGGAAGCGCGCGGCGTGGGCGGTGGGAATCTCGTCGGGGACAAACGTGGCGAAGCACTGTGCCCACGGCGTGTTGCCGATCTTTGCGAGCGAGATGGCACAGGCGTTACCCTCGATGAGGTCGAAATCTTGCGGATGCGTTTCGTCGCCGGGGAAATAACCGTCGGTGCCGGCGGTAAAGCGCAGGTCGAGATCGAGCGTGGCCCAGCCGATTCGGTCGGCGGTGTCGCAGTGTAGGTCAAATACGGGATATGCCATGGTTCCTCCGGTTGCAGCGTTTCTTTGCAAACTGTCATTGAATTGTATGACTAGGGTATAGTTAGCGCCATATGTTCACGGCGGCCCGCGTTGTGCGCCGCCCTTATCACGGAGGTTACCATGTCCAACCAGGGCAAGAAGGTCAAGACCCATTATCGCGGCACGCTCGATGACGGCACGCAGTTCGATAGCTCCTACGATCGCGGCGAGCCGCTGGAGTTCACCTGCGGCGCCGGTCAGATGATCAAGGGCTTCGACGCCGCTGTTGTCGACATGCAGGTGGGCGAGAAGAAGACCGTGCACATTCCTGCTGCCGATGCCTACGGCGAGCACAATCCCGAGATGGTTATTACCTTCCCGGCCGAACAGGTTCCCAACATCGAGCAGATCGAGAAGGGCATGAAGCTTTTCCTGTCCACGCCGAGCGGTATGCCCGTTCCCGCCGTGGTCATCGACGTAACGCCCGAGGCTGTGACGCTCGACGCCAACCACGAGCTGGCCGGCAAGGACCTCAACTTTGATATCGAGCTCGTCGAGGTCGAGGGTTAGAGTATGCCTGAACGCTTGGTTTCGACGACATGCTTGGGAAATCTCAACGATCCGTCCTATGAACTTCTGCTTCGCCGGAAGCTGGGCGGCGTCTTTGAAGTTGACGATCTGCTGCTCGATTGGGACCAGGCTGATGTATGCGCGTTTGTGGGCGTGACGGAGCTGGGGCGCACGGTCGATGTTCGGCTGGATACTGCCGACGGCGGTCGTCTTGTCGACGGCGACGTGCTCGCCGTCGACCACACGGGTGCGGTACCCGTGGCGGTTGTCGTGCGCCTGCGCAGCGCCGAGGTTTATTTGGTCGAAGTTGACCGCATGGACCCGATTGCGCTCGCGCATGCGTGCTGGGAGATCGGCAATATGCATGCGCCGCTTTTCCGAGGCGATTCGGACGAGCATACCGTGCGCATGTATACGCCGGTGCAGCCTGTTTTGGGCCGCATGCTCCGGGGCGTCGAGGGCGTTCGGCTCTCGACGGTTACCCGTGAACTCGATTCGGACCGGCGCTTTGCGTCGAGTGCGGCGGATGCCGTTGTGAGTATGGCTCCAGACTTTACGATCGTAAAGAAGGCGCGCGGTTAACGTGCGTATAAGTAAGACGGACTTTGAGAGGCAACTATTCAAAGTCCGTCTTTCTGTTGATGAGATGCTGTGGGGGAAAGCATATGGGTCTTGAGGGAATCAAGCTGATTGCATGCGATTTGGACGGCACTTTGCTGCATCCGGGGGAGCGCGAGCCGCGTTCCGAGGCCTTTGAGCTCATCGATGAACTGCATCGTCGCGGTATCGTGTTTATGCCGGCGAGCGGCCGTCAATATGCGAGCTTGCGCTATCTGTTTGCCCCGGTGGCCGATGAGCTCGCCTATGTATGCGAAAACGGAGCCCTGGTGATGAGCGAGGGGCGTGCCGTTGTCAAGCGTTCCATGGAGCGTAGCCTTGCTATGGATATCGCGAATGCCGTGGTTGCGTATCCCCATGCCGACGTGACCCTTTCGTGTGAGGGACACCTCTACACCATGAGCGGCAACGATGCGTTCGTCGACCATTTGCGCTATGAGGTCCACTGCGATGTGGCGGTGGTCGACCGTCCCGAGGACATCGACGAGGACGTCATTAAGATTGCCTTCCAGACGCCCGAGGTGGATCAGCCGGCGGCCCTGGAGTATTTTGAGCGCCTCTTTAGCGACCGTGTCGACGTGATGACGTCGGGAACCGAGTGGACGGACTTTATCGGCTTTGGTTCGGACAAGGGTTCCGCGCTTGCCGATTACGGTCGTGCCCTGGGAATTTCGCCCGACGAGATGATGGCGTTTGGCGATAACGAAAACGACCGCGACATGCTCAACGTCGTGGGCCATCCTTATCTGATGGAGAGCTGCAATCCCTCTATGCGTGGCATCAACGACCGCGTCCGCTACGCGCACACGGTCGAAGAAGAACTGCGTCGCCTGCTTGCCGAGTAGGCATGTCCCGAACATCTACCGGCAGTCGGGGCAAAGGCCCTCGAAGATAGTGTAGTGCGACGTGACGTGCCAGCCGATTTGCTCGGACGCCTTGGTGTCGAGCTGGGCATCGAAGGGGAGCGGTACGTCGATGACGCGGCTGCACGAGGTGCAGATGATATGCGCATGCGGCTCGATCGTGCGATCGAAGCGGCTGCCGCCCGGCGTCTTGATGGAGAGAATCTCGCCGGCGTCGGCCAAGAGATTGAGGTTGCGGTAGGCCGTGCCGCGGCTGATTTTGTCATCCTGCGCGCGCACGACGTTGTAGATTTCGTCGGCGGTGGGATGGTTATAGCTTTGGCGCACGGCGTCAAGAACCAGCTTTCGCTGCCTGGTATTCCTTCTTTGCACCGCCATGCGCCTCGCCTCTTTTCTATCAACGGTCGTAGGTAAATGATACCGTATTTAGCACACAATACTAATAACGAGGCGTGAAACCGTCTTCATTGGTAAGTGGGGCTCGGGCCTGGGCGTCTACGAGGCGAAAACGCGTCCCCATGCGCTCGTAGGAGGCATGAAGCGCCTCGAGATGAGATAGGACGTTTGCCGGAGCTCCCTGTATCTCCATCTCGACTGAGCCGTCTTCCATGTTACGCACCCAGCCGGTGAGTGCGCGTGCCTGCGCGAGGTTGGTGTTGGTAAAGCGAAAACCAACGCCTTGGACTTGCCCCGTCCAGTGCAGGAAATAGCGCAGGGGAGTGTCTTGAGTGGCCTCGTCGCTTGCGAGCACGGTAAGCCTGCGGCGCAGCTCGAGCTCGACGTTTGATGGTTTTTGAGGCTCTCGACTGCCGCCGGTGACGCTGGAGAAGAACGTATCGAAGAGGCCCATCGCTATGCCTGCTTGCCTGCGTCGGCCGGGAAGGTTATGCCGGCCTGCTGGCGCACGGCATCCATGATGCGCAGTGAGACGAGCGTGACATCGCGGTAGTGGCCAAGCTCGTGGCGTCCTGCCGGGGTCTCCCAAATCTCTTCCTTAACGTTATCGATGCCGCCGATGGCGGTGATAAAGTCTGTGAGTTCGTATTCCATAGTGTTGCTCGATTTGGGTAGGTCGAGCACGCGGCCGTTGTCGCCCTGTTCGCGCGGTGCCTCGGTCGCCGAGCCGCGTACGACATCGCCGCGATAGTCGATGCGGACGTTGCGGGGCGTGGACAGATGGTCGATCTGGATAGTGCCGTGCTCGCCTTCGATCTGCGAGGGCAGCAGGTCATTCGTAATTTTGGAGTGCGCGAGCTCGACGGAGATGCGGCCTCCGCCATAGCTGGCGAGGATGGAACCGCAGCCGTCGATGGGGCCGTGCGTGAGCTGTCGCGTGGTGGGGTCGAGCAGAGTAGTCATGCTCGTAAGGCCGGAAGGCATGCCGAAAATCTCGACCATGGGCTCGACGGCGTAGACGCCAATGTCCATGAGGGAACCCGATGCCATATTGCAGTCGAAGATATTGGTGGCGCGTCCCGCGAGAATCTCGTTGTAGCGCGAGGAATACTTGCCAAAGCGCAATGAGGCGCGGCGGATGGGGGCGATCTCGCCCAGGGCGTCCTCGATGGCGTGGAAGGCGGGATCGTGGAGGGGACGCATGGCCTCGAGGGCCACGACACCTGCTGCCTCGGCAGCGCGGAAGACTTCCAGCGCCTGCGCTTCGGTGGCGCAGAAGGGTTTCTCGACGATGACGTGCTTGCCACCGGCGATGCAGGCAAGGGCCTGCTCGTAGTGAAGTGCGTTAGGGCTGCCGATATAGACGGCGTCGACGTCGACGGCGGACGCAAGCTCGTCAAGTGCGGTGAAGTTACG
>CATVQO010000124.1 GCA_958346165.1 uncultured Collinsella sp.
TTTGCCGTCCAAGACTACCGTCCAGACCGTGGAGGTTTCCGGTGAGTGATACCAACCAAGATAAGACCGCCCGCACGCCGCGCCTGACAATCGACCAGAACGCTACGCCGGCAGGCGAGTCCGCCGACACCAAGCCCGAGGCCGGCGAGCAGCACGACAGCGCCGCCAACGACTTTGACGAGGCCATGGGTCTCATCAAAGGTACGGGCGCTGCTATCTGGAGCTACGCCGTGCGTCACCCCAATACTACGCTCGGCGCCTTGGCAGGCTTTATCCTCGCCGTGCTGGTACTTACGTTGGGTCTGTGGGACACGCTCGTCATCGCATTCTTTGTGCTGATCGGCGCCGTGATCGGCCAGATTCGCGACGGCGAGAACGGTATCGTCAACTTCTTCGGCCGTCTGTTTAGCGGCCGCTAATATGTATTCGACTGTCGCATCCGCGGCAGGCATAAGGAGGAACCATGGCTTTTAATACGAAGGTCGATGTGGCCGATACCGAGCTCGAGGAGAATGAGGCGGCCGTCGCCGAAGCCGAGGATGTGACGCTCGAGGATGAGGCGCTCGTCGAGGCCGAGTCCGCCGATGACGCGGACGAGGATGATGAGGAAACAGACGAGTCCGAGGACTCGCTGACCTATTCCAACGGTGTGATCGAGAAGATCGTCGCCATGGCCACCCGCGAGGTGCCGCACGTCCTGGGCATGAAGGGCAACCTCATGCACTTTGTGCAGGAGCAGTTTGGTGCCGAGAACCTGACCAAGGGCGTGACGGTTGAGGTCACCGATGACAACCGCGTGGTCGTCAACATCTCGGTCATCATCGAGTACGGCGCCTATGCGCCTGCGATCTTTGACGACGTTAAGGCGCGCGTCACCGAGCGTCTGGCCGCGATGACCGGCCTTGAGGTGGCAGGCGTCAACCTGCGCATCGAGGATGTCATCACCCCCGAGGAGTACGAGCACCGCACCAGCCAGCACGAGTAACCTACCAAATAGGGACAGGTTTGTTTCGATAGGTTTTACCTGCGAAAACGCTAAACGGTCGACCGCGCAAGCAAAAGTGCGGTCGACCGTTTTCTATATGCCCCCGATGCAGGCATACCGCTCGTCTAACTAAGGGTTGCAATCTTCGCGTTCCGCGTTACCCTAATGGGCGCATTGTTTCCAAATTGTTAACGAGGGGTTGCCGTAATGGCCGACGAACACGAGACCGAAAGCAAGGCATGGGCGATTGAAGCCGCTGCGGCAGAGGCGGCGTCGCGTGCCGCCGAGGAGATGCATCGTCCTCCGGTGGTGCCGATGGAGCGCGTTGTCGGTCGCGAGGATATCGAACGTGGCGAGCGCGCCGGCCGCAAGCGCAGCCAGGAGCCAGGCTTTCCGCGCTTTTTTGCCGAGCTCAATCTGGGCCTGGTCCTCACGGCGTTCGCCATCGTGGCCTTTAAAACTCCCAATCACTTTGCCTTCGGCGGCACCTCGGGCGTGTCGGTCATTCTTTCCACGCTGTTCCCGACTCTGCCCGTCGGCGTCTTTATGTGGATTATCAACGCGGTTCTCGTCGTTTTGGGCTTTATCTTTTTGGAGCGCAAGGCGATTCTTTGGAGCGTCTTCGCCTCGTTTGCGCTGTCCGCCTACGTCTCGCTGTTTGAGCTCTTCATTCCGACCGATGTCTCTCTGACGGGTGATATGTGGCTCGACCTGTGCTTTGCCGTCATCTTGCCGGCGCTCGGCAGTGCCATCGTCTTTGACATCGGCGCCTCGACGGGTGGCACGGACATTCTCGCTATGATCCTCAAACGCCGTACCACGCTCGAGATTGGCCGCGCCCTGCTACTGGTCGATATCGGCATCGTGACCATCGCGGCCTTTTTGTATGGCCCGCGTGTCGGTCTGTATTGCGTGCTCGGCCTGTTTGCCAAGACGCTTGTGGTCGACAAAGCCATTGAGAGCATTCACCTGCGCAAAGTCTGCACGGTCATTTGTTCCGAGCCCCTTAAGGTCGAGGAGTTTATCGTCAAGCATCTCAACCGCACGGCGACCATCAGCCGGGGCTACGGTGCCTTCTCGGGCAAGTGTGTGACGGTGATCATGAGCGTGCTGAGCCGTCGCGAGGCCGTGCAACTGCGCCGCTATGCGCGCGAAGTCGATCCGGGTGCCTTTATCACGATCGTCGACAGCTCCGAAATCGTCGGCAAGGGCTTCCGCGGCACGAACTAGCCCGGTCGTACCCTTCGAATCATTGAATAAAGCCGGCTGCGTTGCAAATCGGTCATCTTGGGGTATTTGTCCTCACATTGGGCGATAATGATGCCAAAGACATCGTTTGCGATCCAGGTGATTCGCTCTAGATACGAAGGGATGATTTCGATGTTCTGTTCGCAGTGTGGCGCCCCCATGGGCGATAACGACAAGTTCTGCGGCGTGTGCGGTGCCCCTAATACCGAGGTTAAGGCCGCCGGTCCCGCTCCGCAAGCTCAACCTCAGCCGCAGGGTCAGCCGTTTGCCCAGCCGCAGCCGCAGCCGTTCGTTGCGCCCCAGCCGGCTATGAACGCGCCCAAGGGTTGCATGGCTCAGGCCTTCAACGACATGCTTAAGGTTCCCGGCGCCTTGGTTCGCGTATGCCAAATCGCCTTTTTGCCGGCGCTGATCTGTGTTGTCTCGGTGCTGGTGCTGTTTATCCCCGTTATCGGCGGTATCGCAGCGGCCATTGGCTTTTTGCTCGCGTACGTGGCAAGCGTGTGCGGCGCGGGCTTTGCCATCGAGTGGGGTCGTGACCTGTCGCTCAAGGATGATAACGGCATGGAGCGTCCGCTGCTGCGCTCGACCTCGTTTTGATTGGGCATTTTCTCGTCTGTCATTACCGGTGTGCTCGAGTTCGTGGCCATTATTCCGGTGATTGGCGTGGTGTTCTCGGCTATCGAGAGCGTCGTGATCGGTGCCGTCGGTTCATATTATTTCAATGGTTGGAGCGGTCTTGAGGGTGCCCTCATCGGTTCGATGGGGCTGCTTGTCTTTGCCATGATCGTGTCGGTGGTACTGGGCATCTTCTTTAAGATGTTTGGTGATGCCGCCGTGATGCACTTTGCCGTCGCGGGGCGCGTGGAAAGCGCGTTTTCGCTCGAGAAGGTCTGGAAGTCTTATAAGGCCAACCTGGGCAAGCTATTCTGCGCCTCGATTCTTCCCGAGTTTTTGACGGGCATCGTGTCGCACATTATCACGTGGATCTTCACTGCCCTCTTTGGCTTTATCGCCGCGCTGGGAATTAGCAGCTACGGCTATTATGGCTACTATTCTCGCCCGTCGGGCATAGAGGCAATCATCGAGGGCGGCGGCATCACGCTCATTCTGTTCTTGATGATCGTTGCCTTTGTCACGGTGTTCCTGACTGTGTTTGGCAAGATGCTCAAGTATCGCGCCGTTGGCTACTGGGCCGCGCGCTATGCCAGCGAGTGGGCCGATGAGGATGCCGACGATGTTCTGACGTTTGTGCTCCCGGGTGAGAAGAAGCCTACTCCTGCGGGATTCAACCCCACGGCCGCCACTGGTGCTGCGCCTGCCCCGGCACCTGCCCCGGCACCTGCCCCGGCACCTGCCCCTGCACCTGCGCCTGCCCCGGCGCCCGCGCCCGCGCCCGCGCCAGCACCTGCCCCGGCGCCCGCGCCCGCACCTGCCCCGGCACCTGCCCCGGCGCCTGCACCTGCACCGGCGCCCGAGGCGACGCCTGCGGAGCCCGATTGGAATGCCGTTGCCACGCCGGCGGATGAGCCGGGCGATAATCCTGCTGCCGAAAACAATCAAACCGAATAGTCGGTCGAGGCGCCCTGGGCAACTGAGCCCGGGGTGCCTTTTTCTACTGCGAAAGCAAGAAAATGCCGGGAAAACGGTTGCAGCAAAATTTCTCGGAAATTGGTCAATGTTGCGCAACAACGTCGCGGCTATTGTTGAGAACATAGACGTGTAAGGTTTGAAGGCGTGCAACGCCTTAGGAAAAGGAGAAGCTTATGTTCTGTCCCACTTGTGGTTCTCCCATTTCGGATGATGCCAAATTCTGCCCTGTCTGCGGTTCTGCCGTCGGTGCCGCTTCCGCTGCTCCTGCTCCGCAGCCCGCGCCGCAGCCTGCACCTCAGCCCCAGCCTGCTCCGCAGCCCACGCAGATTCAGCCCACTCCGGTTCAGGCAGTTCAGCCTCAGCAGCAGTACGCCGGACAGCAGCAGTACGCCGGACAGCAGCAGTATGCTCAGCAGCCTGCACCTGCCCCGATGGGCTATGCTCCGATTAAGACCGACCGTGGCGTGATCGGCTGGCTCCTGCTTTCTATCGTGACCTGCGGCATCTATTCATATTACTTCATCTATTGCCTCGCCCGCGACATCAATGTCATGTGCCAGGACGACGGCGATTCCACACCGGGTCTGGCAGCATTTATCCTGCTGTCGTTCGTGACCTGCGGCTTCTACGCACTCTACTGGTACTACAAGATCGGTAACCGCCTGCAGGCTAATGCTCCTCGCTATGGCCTGATGTTCCAGGAGAACGGTACCACCGTTCTTATGTGGCAGATCGTCGGCGCGCTGCTGTGCGGCCTTGGCCCCATCTTTGCCATGAACATCATCATCAAGAATACCAATGCCATGGCAACGGCTTACAACGTCCGTCTTGGCGCTCGTGCCTAACGATAAGAGCGGCGTGAACAGCTCCCAGGGACATAAGGGCGCGGCGGAACTCATTCGCCGCGCCCTTTCTTGCATCGGTGTGCTCTTTGTCGCCTGGTTCGCACTCTACCTGCTCGATATTGGCTGCGTGTTTCGCCTGATGACGGGCATTCCCTGTCCGGGATGTGGCATGACGAGGGCCTGGCTGGCAGCACTGCGCCTCGATTTTGCGGCGGCCTTTGCCTACCATCCGCTGTTTTGGGTGGTGCCGATTGCGTTTGTGCTCGCGTTCGTGCGCGAGGAGGTGACGTCGAGCAAGCTAAAGCGCGGCATCGACATTGCGGTTGTTGTTCTGTGCGTGCTGGTCGTTGCCGTATGGATCGTGCGCCTTATCAACC
>CATVQO010000125.1 GCA_958346165.1 uncultured Collinsella sp.
GCAAGGCGCGGGCGGTCGTGCCGCCGTAATCGAAAACGCCGTCGATCGTATACTCGCCACGGGCAATCCAGCTTACGAACTTGTCGCGCATGTCTGCGGTGTCGATGCGCCCAAGCTCTCTAATCGAGTCGCAGGTAGCAAGCGTCATAGAAGTGTCGTCGCTCCAGGTGCCGGCGGGCTGCCCATGCGTGCCGTAGCCGATCATGTCGATGCATTCGAATGTACCGCGGGGCCTGAACTCGTAGGGAACGCCCAACGCGTCGCCGACGGCAAGTCCATAGATGCAGTCGCGTAGCGTTGTTTCCGGTCTGTCTGTCATGGAATGCTCCTCTTATGCCAGGGGAAGTGGAACGTCGTCGGGGGTATCGGTCACAACGTGTTGCTACCCTTGCGCTTCGCCATTAGTCGCTTCGTTGATGGCGCGGTATTCGGCACTCAGCTCGCGCGCCAGCTCTTCCTTGCTTGGAAGGTACGGCAGGTATTTGGCGGCAAACACTTGGTCGTTGTCTTCGGGCAGCGTGTACTCGACAATCGAATCGCTTTTGTCCGCGCAGAGCACGATGCCTATGGGTGGATTGTCGCCTTCGTTCATGAGCTCACGCGTGTAGTAGTTCACATACATTTGCATCTGGCCCAGGTCCTGATGCGTAAGGTCATCGGTCTTAAGGTCGATGAGCACGAAGCAGCGCATCAGATAGTTGTAAAAAACGAGGTCAATATAGAAATGACGTCCATCAAAGGTGATGCGCTTCTGACGCGCCTCGAAAGCGAAGCCGCGGCCAAGTTCCAACAGAAACCTCTGAAGATGCGTGATGAGTGCCTGCTCTAAATCGCTCTCACGAAACGCAGTATCGTCCGAGAAGCCTAAAAACTCCAGCACATATGGGTCGCGGATAATATCCTCGGGGCGATGAACCGGGACGCTCTTTTGGATTTCCTGGGCGACGGCCTCTTTGTCCTTGCTGGCAAGTAGACGCTCGCGGAACATGGTGTTGATTTGGCGCTCGAGCTGACGCGTGCTCCAGCGAGAGTCGGCGCATTCGTTCATGTACCAAATGCGAGCTTCGGGGTCGGGAATGCGAGATAGTCTGCGATAATGTGTCCAGTTCAATTCGTGACGCAGTGCGTCACGAATTGGGAATGCTAAATAAAACTGCCGCATGTAGCGGAGGTTTGAGGTATCAAAGCCTTTGCCGAAATCTGTGGTAAGCCTGGTCGCGAGTCCTTTAAGCAGCGCCTCTCCATACCTGGCGCGCTCTTCTCCGCCTTGTTCCTCAACAATGCTCTTGCCGATCTCCCAATATGCCTCAACCATCGCAAAGTTAACGGCGGCATATGCCTTGTCGCGAGCAGCGTTGAGAATCGAGGAAACCTGCTTATAAAAACCTTCGGGCACGATTGCCGATTCTCCGCGGTTTGCCAGTTCGCCCATCACCATCGCCCACTTTCCTCCTGTGGAATGCATCTTTATCGCATTTAGTTTAAAGCCTCGCGCGGACACGAATTGCTGTGCTGTCTGGCACCTTCGCATGGGAGCCTTGCGGTGACTAAAATGTGGCCATAGAGGCAGTTTTAGCGAACCCCGCGGGAGTGACACGCATGGATAACAACACTTTGCTGTTCCAGGACAAAGGTTCGGGCAGGTTTAAAGACGTCAAGATCTAGCCTAACCGTATCGAGGTGCTCAAAAAGGGCACGTTTGGTGGCAAGCACACCGAGATCGTTTACCTTAAGGACATCACGGGGGTCAACAGGATCAAGGGCCGCGACGTTTTTCTGCGCAATCGACTGTTAACCGCTTGCGTCTTTAGCCCGAGCAGTCGTGCGAAGGCCCAGGAGTTTGTTAACGCGCTGAACATGGTGATGTAGCCGATAACGGCGTACGGGCCAAGGTGAAAATCGGGGCGCAGAACGGTATTCTACGCCCCGATTGAGTTGATGTGTCTAAAAGGCCGGCTTGCCTATTCGCTAGCGCCTTCACTGTCTTCGCGGTCATTGGCAAGCATTGCTGCGCCGGCAACCGTTGTTGCCACGGCGGCAGCGGCGAGCCCGGCGGCAATGCCGGAACCGTCGCCTGTGTCGGCGAGTTTTCCGCCCGAGCCCTTGCCCTTGTTGCCCTTACCGTTCTTGTCCGCGCTGCCCGCGTTGGCGCCAGTGCCGGTGCCGGCGCCGCCTGCACTGCCCGAGGCCGCTACGGTAAAGCTTGCGGCTCCGTCGGTGGCAAGCGTGTAGTTTTGCGCCGCGTCGCCCAACAGGCCTTTCGCACGCACCCAATACGTCCCCGCGGCAAATGCCTCACCCTCGGCCACTGCCGTGCCCGGAGCGCCGTTTGCATCGTGCATAAACTCGAGCTGGGCCGTGCAGGCATCGGTTTCGAGCTTGCCCTCGAGTGATGCCGCAATCTTGGCGCGCACGTCCTCGCCGGCCTTAAGGCCTTCGAGTCCCTCAAAATGAGGCGTCAGCACGCGCGGATCGATATCGATGGGCACGGATCCCTGCAGCCCTATAACGGTCTCATTGCCCAAGGCATCGACATCAACGTATTCGATGGCAAAAGCGCTTCCCGAAGCCGCCACGTTGAGTACGTTGCTGCTGTCGACGAGGCGGAAATGACCCTCGCCAACGGTCTTGCCGTCCTGGAGCGAGGCGTCGCTCAGCGAGTCACCATATGTCATGTGCATGCGGGCTGGGAGGTAGCACGAAGCCGTCTGCTTGTGCTGCGTATCGTAATTGCGCTGGTAGATGCTTCGGGCCAGTGCCGCATCAACAAAGTCGGACGCAATGATGCCAATGTGCTTGCGGCAGTCCGCCTTTGTGCTCTCAACTCCGCTATTGTTTATATACGAGCTCTTGTACAGGTGCTCGTCGACCACTCGCGCTGCGGTAAAAGGGTTGTTTTGCGTGCAGCTCGTGTAGTTGATAAACCAGCAGCGCTCCGTTGCCTGCACCGTTGTCCCGTCCGCGGCAGTGATATCTACGGTGCTGCGCTCGAACTCGGACGCTGCCTTCAGGGCCATATCGACCCAGTCGATTTTACTGGACCCCGTGCAGTTGTAATGGTCTTGGGCATATACCGCTGTGCTATAGGGCTCTTTGTCGCCCGTATTGCCCGCAGCCTCAAAGCCTTGCTCGTATTTCACGAGGCACATGGACTTTCCGGAATGCGTCTTGATTTTGTCGTCCCATTCGGTGAGGTCGAGGCCCCACGTGTGGCCGTCTACACTGTCGCCGGCGAGTTTAAATCGACGCAACAAGACGATCTTTCCGCGCACCTCGTTCAGTGTGGGGACATGGCTCGACGTATAGAACAGATCGGAGTTATTGTCCATAACATTGGCGAAAGCCGTCGTAACACTGTCGTCGGTGGCTTCGTCGTTGCCTCGTGACACCAGCATGATGAGCGCTTCTGACGGGTTTTCGTTCAAAAATGTTTTGAAGTAACCGATGACATCGGAGAGATGTATAAAGCCCCCGTCTTTTTTGAGCAGGTAGCATATTCCATGGTCGATGCCGGGGTCGCCTTTATCGTTGTTCTTTCCAAGTCGGATATCAAAATAGCGAATGCCTTCGAGCAACTGCGTGGGGATGTAATCCTGCTGGCACTTTGCAAGCGAGGTTTGGGGCTCGGTGTCGTTGTCGACGCTGCAGGTGCTCGAATCATGCGTGCCCGGGATGCTCAGCTCGTCGAGGTATTTGTTGCCATCGACGTGGCTCATCCAACATGGTCCGTCGACGTAGCTGCTATACGTGGTCCAGTCGATGCTGCTAACTGTGGCATTGGTCTTGTCCATGCTGTAGCCGACAAGCTCGAGCTCCCACGGAATGCTCTTACTCTTATGGCAGATCTTATTGTTGTCCTGGTCTTTGCCGTCCTTTTCTATGGCCAGGTACTTAATGTCTTTTTCTCGGTTTCTTTCTCGACCGTGCGGTCTCGGATGATATAGGTACCGTTTGATTGACGCTCGAACGCAAAAGAGCGACTGGCCTTGCCGTCATGCTCGCCACTCCATACGTGGATGACCTTTCCATCTTTGTCCGAGTCGCCATCGACCGACCAAATGCTGTAGCCCGTCTTCTTGTGCTCTTCGAAATTGAGCAAGGTGCGGATAGCATACCAGTTTGTATCGTCATTCTTGGTCGTTACGTTCTCAAGGATGAGCTTGCTGGACGTGCCGTCATTAAACAGGTGGCAGACGTTGCCGATGACGTTGCCGTCTTCGTTGACGCTCGCGGTGCGAAAATAGCCCGCGGGGCGAAGGCGAATGACGAACTTGTCGAGGGTGGCCGACGGTGCGGGTGTGTTGTCTGCAAATGCCGCTCGCAGGGGAATGCCCGGCGCTGCGGTTTCGGGCAGGCTTGCAAGTGGCGACAACGCCGCGAGTCCAAGGCCCAACGTAAATGCTCGGCGGCTGATGGCGTGATGTTCGGTCATAACTTCTCCATTCGTAGAGTGCGGTTAGGCGATAGTTTTGGTCACTATACTGCTCAGATGTTTAAAGATGCTGGTTTAATTGTCTGCGCGGCGTAATAAATCGGCGGGCGGACGTGTCGGGGTGTTTGTCGTTTTCGTACTGTTGCTACATTTGGAGCGGTTCCGGCGTCCGGCATCCTCGCGCTCGTCGGCTACCGGCATAAGAAAGGGAGGGTCGGTTTACCGGCCCTCCCTGAGTACGAAACGCTGGGGTACCGTCGCTTGTTTGCACTGCGACCGTGTTTCCCGTTGCGCTTGCCAGTCGTTTAGCGCTTGATCTCGATATCGTCGAGCTTGACGTCCATGGCCTCGGTCTTGGCCTCGGCGATGTCGTCGGCAAATTCCAGAGACTTCATCATGGTCTCGACGGCGTCCTTGTGTTCCTCGACGTTGTCGATACGCACGTACACACTGCCGCCGTCAACGTCGGTGAAGTATTCGGTCGTTACGCCGCCCGAGTGCGTGAAGTAGGCACTGCGCCAGGTCTTGCCGTTGTACTTAACGGGATCGATCGCGTCGAAAATGTTGGTGTAAGGGTGACACCCTAGCGCCCGTTTAACGA
>CATVQO010000126.1 GCA_958346165.1 uncultured Collinsella sp.
AGCGTGTCCTGAAAGCCGAGCGAGATGGCGATGCCGCCGACGCCAAGAGCGGCGACGAGCGCGTTTGCGTTAATGCCAAAGCAGTTGTCGAGGATAAAGCTGCCGCCAATCATCCAGATGACGGCGCGCGCGATGTTGATGAAGATACTTGATGCCGGAAGCGGGTTATCGTCACGGTTAAGCAGATGGTTCAGGGTCTTGGATACGACCTCGGCGGCGACGGCGGTGCCTATCGCCAAGATGACGGCCCAGATGATGTTGTGGACCCACCGTTGCTCAAAGAAATGAAGAATCGGCTCAAACAATTCCATGTAGGGAAAACCTCCTAATGATCGTCCAACCATGATACCCACCAAGAAGCCCGTCCGATCAAATTCAGACGGGCTTCTGTGCTCGATATAAGGTTTACGCGGCGGGGCTGCAAGGCCCGGCGGTGTAGCTTAGCGTCGACGCTTCCAGATAATGCCGAGCATGATGACGATGATGCCGCCGATAAGGCACGCGCCAACTACTGCCAGCGTGCGGTCTCCCGTTGCGGCGAGCTTACCGGTCGTCTTCTTGGTGATGACCTTCGTGGTCGCCGTGTCCGTCTTAGGCGAGGGCTTAGGCGTCGGGGCCGGTGTGGGCGTGGGGTCCACGGCAGCGGAGCCAAAGCTGATGGTGCCGGCGAGCCCGGCCATCTTGCTCTCCCAGCCGGTCTGCCCAATCAGCGCCCTCAGCGCCGCCTCGCACGTGCCCCACTCGGTGTACTTGGTGGCGTTTGCGAAGGTGGGGAAGTCGGTCGTGTTGGTGATGATGTAGTTGTTGATGGCGACGGTATAGGTCTTGGTGGGATCGAGCGTGCTGTCGTCTTTGGTGAGTGTGGCACTCACGATGCGCTTGCCTTCGGGCTGCGTCCAATCAATCGTCACGTTGATGCCGCCAAAGGAGAGGACGCTGCCAGAGTCATCGCGCCACTTGTACTCGTCTTGCGCCTCCTGCTCGGTGTGACCGGCCGCCACGTAGGCTTGCTGAAGCTCGTAGCTGTCGTTGCAATCGTCGCTGATTTGTAGCGAGTGCTCGAGCGCTGCGAGGAAGTCCGCGCCGGTCATGGTCCAGGTCTCCACGGTGTTGCCGTAGGGCGAGATGGCGATGACGTTGCCGGCGGTCACGTTGCCCGCCGCGATGCCGCCGCGGATGCCGCCAGCGTTTTCGATAGCGAAGTCCGCGCCCGTCAGGGCAAGATAGGAGCCGCAAATCACGTGGCCGATGGTCTGGGCCTTGGTGGTGTCGCCCTCCTTGCTGGGGCGGAAATCGGTGGTGCGCACCATTTCCCAACCATGCGTGCCTGCGGCGTCCTCGCCGTAGAAATAGTTGGTGGTGGATGTGCCGAGCACCTTGTTCGATTCGTTTTCAAAGTCCTCGTCGAGCGGCTTGATCTTGTTGCGGACGGCTTCAAGGCGGCTTTGGTAGTCGGAGCCCTTGTCGGGGTCTGTCAAAAGGTCGTTGACGTTCTTGGCGGTGTAGAGCTTCTCGTCGCTGCCGTCTGCAGGGACCGTGACCGTGTCATCGTCGGTCGTCTCGGTGCCATTCGTGTCGTATTTGTACGGAATGGAAAGCAGCCCCACCTCGGCAAAGGCGCTGCCTGCCTCGACAACGTGGATCGTCTTGCCGTCGGCTCCCGTCACCTTCTCGTTAAGGTTGATGTGCTCGTGGCCTGCGATAAGGGCATCGACGCCACGGAGCCGCGTGGCAAAGGTCTTTGCGTCGAGCGTGTGCGCGATACACACAACAACATCGCAGCCCTCCTTGCGCAGCTGCTCTGCCTCGGCATTGATGGCGTTCGCGGCACTCGAGAAGCTGGTGCCCGCGACCAGGTCCGCGCGCAGCGAGGAACCTAGCGACTCATCCATGGCTCCGACGACGCCGACCTTGATTTTGTAGTCGAATGTGGAGTGATCCTCGCTATCCTCCCAGGTGCGATCGAGCGTCTTCGTGATGCTCGAGCTCCATACGCCGTTCGAGGACGTTGCATTCGCGCAGAGCATGGCGAAGGGCGTGCCGGTGGTGCTGTAGCCGGTCATGGTGCGGAGTTTGTCCGCGCCGTAGCTCCAGTCGTGGTTGCCTGGCGTGGTTGCGTCGTAGCCGTCGGCGTAGAAGGTGTCCATGAGCTCGGCGATGCTCTTGCCCTCGCTCATGGTGGCGAAGGACTGTCCGTGGAAGGTGTCGCCCGCATCGAGCAAAAGATCGGGGACGCTGCTTTGGGCGCTATAGAGAACCGCCAGTCCGTCAAAGCCCACAGTGCCGGTGCCCTTGCTTGCGTTGTAGCTGTACTTGTAGCTGCCGTGGATATCGTTGGTGTGCATGACGGCCACGGAGCCGTCAATAGCGGCGGGCAGGTTTCCCGCGAAAGCGAGGCTTGGGATGCCTGCGAGCGCGCCGGCAAACAACGCGGCGGCCAACGCAAAGCGGGGGAGTCTTTTCATGGCAGTTTCCTTAGTCCTTAGCCAGAATGTCTGGTTGAATATCGGATTATCGACATAATATGCGAAAACCGCCGCAAGGGCCTCTGTCCCTTTGCGGCGGTTTTGGCGTTTGCGCAGATAAAACCTACCAAAATAAACCTGTCCCTTTTTGGCAGGTTTTAGCTTAGCAGCATGCGGTCGTTGGCGAGCTCGCCGCCCGAGACCTCCTCGAACTTCTGCAGCAGGTCGGCTACGGTGAGCGACTTCTTCTCATCGCCCGCCACGTCGTAGATCACATGGCCTTCGTGCATCATGATCAGACGGTTGCCCAGACGGATGGCGTCGTTCATGTTGTGCGTGACCATGAGCGTGGTCAGGTGGTTCTCGTCGACGATCTCCTCGGTCAGGTTGAGCACCTTAGAGGCCGTCTTGGGGTCGAGGGCCGCCGTGTGCTCGTCGAGCAGCAGCAGGCGCGGCCTGGTGAGCGTGGCCATCAACAGGGTGAGTGCCTGGCGCTGGCCGCCCGAGAGCAGGCCGACCTTGGCGTTAAGACGCGTGTCAAGACCAAGGTCCAGGCGCTTGAGCAGCTCAACGTACTCATCTTTCTCGGCCTTGGTAACGCCCCACGAAAGGCCGCGACGCTGGCCGCGACGCTTGGCGAGGGCCAGGTTCTCGGCGATCTGCATGTCGGCAGCGGTACCGCGCATGGGGTCCTGAAACACGCGGCCCAGGTACTTGGCGCGCTGCGACTCGCTCAGGCGCGAGATATCGGTGCCGTCGAGCTCAATAACGCCCGAATCGAGCGGGTACACGCCGGCGATCATGTTGAGCAGCGTGGACTTGCCGGCGCCATTGCCGCCGATCACGGTTACAAAGTCGCCGTCATTCAGGGTGAGGTCGACGCCGGTGAGCGCGCGCTTCTCGGTGACGGTGCCCTTGTTAAAGGTCTTCTTGACGTGCGAGAGCTTAAGCATCTGCCTCATCCCCCTTCGTGTAGGAGCTGCGGAGCTTATAGCGCTCCCAAACCACGGGCACGCACAGGGCCACAGCGACAATCACGGCGGAGAGCAGCTTCATGTCGTTGGCGTCCATGCCCAACTGCAGCACGATGGCGCGGATAAGGAAGTACACCACGGAGCCAAAGACGGCGGAGGCAAGACGGACGCTAAACTGCGTGAGGCCGCCGGGCAGCAGACGGCCGAGCACCTCACCGATAACAATGGCGGCAAGACCGATAACGATGGCACCGGTGCCCATACCAATGTCGGCATACTTCTGGCTCTGGCAGATGAGCGCGCCCGAAAGGCCGATGAGGGCGTTGGAGAGCACGAGGGCGATCATCTTGGTGGAGTTGGTGTTGACGCCCAGAGCGCGGATCATGTACTCGTTGTTGCCGGTGGCGCGCAGCGCCGAGCCGATCTCGGTGCCAAAGAACCAATACAGGATGGCAACGATAGCCACGGCGAGCAGGATGCCCAAGATGATGGCAACGGTGGACTGCGGCAGACCGGTCATATTGCTGACGGCCGAGAACACGGTGCCCTTGGCAAGAATGGGCGTATTGGACTTGCCCATGATGCGCAGGTTGATGGACCACAGGCTGATCTGGGTGAGGATTCCGGCGAGGATCGCGGGAATCTCGAAGACGGTGGTCAAAATGCCCGTGACGGCACCCGCGATGGCGCCGGCGCACATACCGGCCAGCACGGCGAGCAGCGGGTCGACGTTGTTATTGACGATGAGCACAGCGCAGACGCAGCCGCCGAGGGCAAAGCTGCCGTCGCAGGTCATATCGGGAATGTCGAGCAGGCGGAACGTGATAAACACGCCAAGCACCATAATGCCCCAGAGGACGCCCTGCGAAACGGCGCCCTGCAATGCAATGAGCATGCTTCATACCTCCTAGGATAGGGTGGACACGTGATTCACCATAATAGCGGTAACAATGCATAGAAGAGCTGCGGACAGACGTTTTGTTTTACCTGAAACAAGCAGGGCGGACGCCGGTCTACAGCGCCCGCCCCTGTGGCTCAGATATTGAATAACGCGGCTAAAGCGCGAGCACGGGCTCTAGACGCATGCCGCGTATGGCATTACGCGTCCAGAGCGGAGAGGTCGATGCCCAGAGCCTCGGCCATCTCGTCGTTCTTGACGACGACCAGGTCCTTGCTCGAGAGGTGTTTGATCGGCATGTCTTCGGGCTTGGCCTCGCCTTTCAGGATCTTAACGGCCATCTCGCCCGCGGCGTAGCCCAGGTCCTCGTAATTGATGGAGAGGGTGAACAGGCCGCCGGCCATGCACATACCCTCCTCGCCAGTCACGAAG
Source organism: uncultured Collinsella sp. (assembly GCA_958346165.1). Next base: position 4,770 of record CATVQO010000126.1, read on the forward strand.
GGAAGCTTGTTTTCCTTGCAGATCTGGCCGACCTGCGAGGCACCCGCGGCGATGGTGTTGTCGGTGGGGGAGTACAGCGCGTCGACCTTGCCCACGGCAGACTCGACGACGGACTGAATCTCGTTGGAGCTCGAGACTGTGAAATCGGTGTACTCCAGGCCCAGCTTGTCGAGTTCCTTCTTGGCGGCCTTGATCTGGACGTCGGAGTTGG
>CATVQO010000127.1 GCA_958346165.1 uncultured Collinsella sp.
GACCGGAGCCCACCACGGCAACCGTGGGTGCGCCCTCCCCTGCCGGCTCAAAGCGACGCGGACCGCCATTTGCCCATTCGTGGTCGCTGATCGCACGCTCGTTGTCGTGAATCGTCGTGGGCTGACCGTCGACCGAACCCAGGTTGCACGCGGCCTCGCAAAGCGCCGGGCACACGCGACTCGTAAACTCGGGCATGGGCGAGGTGAGCGACAGGCGCTCGGCAGCCTCGTCCCAGCGGCCACGGTACACCAGCTCATTCCACTCGGGAATCAGGTTGTGCAGCGGACAGCCACTCGGACGCGCCTTGCCAAAGCTCGCGCCCATCTGGCAAAACGCCACACCGCACATCATGCAGCGGCTCGCCTGGGCGCGACGTGCGTCGTCATCGAGCTCCACGTACAGCGGATCAAAATCTTGGCTGCGCTCCTCCACGGGGCGAAGCTCGTGGGTCACGCGATCGATATCAAGAAAAGCACCGGGCTTACCCATGGCACTTACGCCTCCTTCTTGGTCGAAGCAACAGAGCTGGCAGCCACGGACGCAGCGCCCGCAGCACCGCCCGCAACATCGAAGCGAGCAACATCCGCGGCGCTCGCGCGACCGGTCACAATGTCAAACGCCAGCTCCTCGGCCTGCGCATGCGTCTTGCCGACGGCCTCGGCGGCGGCGACAATCGCCAGCACGCGCTCGTACTCGGTCGGAATGACCTTCACAAAGTGCTTGCTCATCGTCTCAAAGCTGTAGAGCAGCTTAATGCCGCGCGGGCTCTGCGTCGCGTCCACGTGCTCCTGGATGAGCTCGCGAATCTGCGCCAGCTCGCCGGCCGTCGGGGCTTTAAGCTCGACGCTCTCGTGGTTCACACGGGCATCGAGCGTGCCGTACTGGTCAAAGACATAGGCCACGCCACCCGTCATGCCGGCGGCGAAGTTCTGCCCGACCTCGCCCAGGATGAGTGCCAGACCACCCGTCATGTACTCGCAGCCATGGTTGCCGCAGCCCTCGACCACCACGGTGGCACCGGAGTTGCGTACGCCAAAGCGCTGGCCTGCCAGGCCGTTAATGAAGCCGCGGCCGCTCGTGGCGCCAAAGAACGCAACGTTGCCCACGATGATGTTCTCATCGAACTTGTAGGTCGCATGCGGGTTGGGGCGCACCGACACCTCGCCGCCCGAAAGGCCCTTGCCAAAGTAGTCGTTGGCGTCGCCGCACACGTTGAGCGTAATGCCGCGCGGCAGGAAGGCACCAAAGCTCTGACCGGCCGAACCATCGCAATCGATGGTGATGGAGCCGGCGGGCAGGCCCTCGGGATGCGCCTTGGTCACCGCGTTGCCCAAGATGGTGCCCACGCAGCGGTTGACGTTGGCGATATCGGCGCGGAAGCGAATCGGACGCAGGTGCGCACGGGCATCGGCCGTATAGGGCACAAACAACGTGGAGTCGAGCGTCTTGTCGAGCTCACTGTCCGCAGCCATCTGGGGCAGGAAGTGACGGCCGTCGGCACCCGGGATGTGGGCACCAAACTCACAGGTCGCGCTCGCCAGCACGGGCGACAGATCCAGCAGGTTAGCCTTGCGGTTGCCCGGGACCTCAATCTGGCGCAAGCACTCGGGATGGCCGACCATCTCGTCGATGGTGCGGAAGCCCAGGCTCGCCATGACCTCGCGCAGCTGCTCGGCAACAAAGAGCATAAAGTGCTCGACGTGCTCTGGCTTGCCGCGGAAGCCGCGACGCAGGCGGCAGTTTTGCGTAGCGATGCCGGCCGGGCAGGTATCCTGCTGGCAGTCGCGCTGCATGAGGCAGCCCATGGAGATGAGCGGCATGGTCGCAAAGCCAAACTCCTCGGCACCCAGCAGGCAGGCGACGGCAACATCGGTGCCGTCCATGAGCTTGCCGTCGGCCTCGAGCACCACGCGCGAGCGCAGGCCGTTTTGCAGCAGCGTCTGCTGGGCCTCGGCAAGACCGAGCTCCAGCGGCAGACCCGCGTGCCAAATGGAATCGCGCGCCGCAGCACCCGAGCCGCCGTTATGGCCGCTGATCAAAATCTTGTCGGCAGCACCCTTGGCAACGCCGGTGGCGATGGTGCCGACGCCGGCCTCACTGACCAGCTTGACCGACACGCGTGCGCCGGGGTTGGCGTTCTTAAGATCGAAGATAAGCTCCGCCAGGTCCTCGATGGAGTAGATGTCGTGGTGCGGCGGAGGCGAGATCAGGCCGATACCGGGTGTGGACTGACGGACCTCGGCAATCCAAGGGTAGACCTTCTTGCCGGGCAGGTGACCGCCCTCGCCGGGCTTGGCGCCCTGGGCCATCTTGATCTGAATCTCGAAGGCGCTGCACAGGTAGCGGCTCGTCACGCCAAAGCGCGCGCTTGCCACCTGCTTGATGGCGGAGTTCTTGGAGTCACCGTTAGCCAGCGGGGTCTCGCGACGCGGGTCCTCGCCGCCCTCGCCCGAGTTGGAACGGCCGTGCAGGCGGTTCATGGCGATGGCCATGCACTCGTGTGCTTCCTTGCTGATGGAGCCGTACGACATGGCGCCGGTGTTAAAGCGGCGGACGATGTTGAGCGCGGGCTCGACCTCGTCGAGCGAAACCGGCGTGCGGCCGCCGGCATCAAAGTCCAGCAAGTCGCGCAGGCGCACGGCACGGCCGGTGCGGTGCAGGCGGGCGCTGTACTCCTTAAAGGTGTCGTAGCTGTCCTCACAGCAGGCGGTCTGCAGCAAGTAGACAGTCTGCGGATCGATGAGGTGATCCTCGCCGCCGAGCGGGCGCCACTTGGTCAGGCCCAACGTGGGCAGCTGATCGGGAGCCGGGCTCTTAAGGATAGCGAGCGCGGCGTCGTAGCGCTCATTCTGCTCGCGCTCGACGTCCTCGACACCCATACCTCCCACACGGCTCACCGTGCCGGCGAAGTACGCGTTGACGAACTCCGGCGTAAAGCCCACGGCCTCGAAGATCTGCGCCGAATGGTAGCTCTGCACCGTAGAGATGCCCATCTTGGACATGATGGAGACGATGCCGGCGGTCGCAGCCTTGTTGTAGTTGGCGATGCCCTGCTCGGCCGTCACGTCCAGGTCGCCGCGTGCCGCCAGATCGCGGATGCACGCATGTGCGTTGTACGGATAGATGCCGCTCGCGGAGTAGCCCACCAGTGCCGCAAAGTCGTGCGGGGACACGGCGTCGCCACACTCCACCACGATGTCGGCAAAGGTACGCACGCCAGCGCGGATCAGGTGGTTGTGCACGCAGCCCACGGCGAGCAGCGACGGCACGGGCACCTCGCCCGCAGCGGCGCGGTCGCTCAGCACCACGATGTTCACGCCGTCGCGGACCGCAGCATCAACGTCCTCTGCAAGCTGCTTGAGCGCAGTCTGCAGCGCACCCTCGCCGGCGTCGCGGCGGTACACGGCACGGAAACGGCGGGTCTTAAAGCCCACGCGGTCGATGGCGCAGATACGCTCGAACTCCCCCTCGTTGAGCAACGGGCGCTCCAGGCGCACCAGCTGGCAGGCCGTGCGGGAATCCTCGAGCAGGTTGCCGTGGTTGCCCAGGTAAAGCGTGGTCGAAGTCACCATATGCTCGCGCAGGGCGTCAATCGGCGGGTTCGTGACCTGAGCGAACAGCTGATAGAAATAGTCAAAGAACGAGCGCGTCTTCTTGGACAGGCAGGCCAGCGGCGCATCGATACCCATCGAGGCGAGCGGGGCCTTGCCCTGCTGGGCCATGGGACGCACGACCTCGTCGACGTCATCCCAGTGATAGCCGAGCTTGGCCATTCGCACGGCGGCGGGCACCTCGGCGTCCTCGGCGGGCGTTGCCGCAACGGGCTCATCGAGCGCGTCGACCGTCAGCGTCTCCTCGGCAATCCAGTCGCGGTAGGGCTTTTCCTTGGCGTAACGGGCGCGCAGCTCGTCGTTGTAAATGACGCGCCCGCGGGCAAAGTCGACCTCGAGCATCTGGCCCGGCCCCAGACAGCCGCTCGTCAGGATGTTCTCGGGGCTCACCTCAATGGTGCCCACCTCGCTTGCCAGCATAAAGCGACCGTCGCGCGTCACATAGTAGCGGGCAGGACGCAGGCCGTTGCGGTCGAGGGCGGCGCCCAGCGTACGGCCGTCGGTAAAGGCAATGGCCGCCGGGCCATCCCACGGCTCCATGAGCATGGACTGGTAAGCGTCGTAGGCGCGGCGCTCCTCACTCAGGCTGTCGTTGTGGTCCCACGGCTCGGGCAGCAACATGGACGCGGCACGCGTAAGCGGACGACCGTTCATGACCAGGAACTCGAGCACATTGTCCAGAATCGCAGAATCGGAACCCTCGCGGTTGATGATGGGCATCACGCGCTCAAGATCGTGCTGCAGCACGGGGCTGTACAGGTTGGGTTCGCGGGCGCGGATCCAGTTGACGTTGCCCTTGAGGGTGTTGATCTCGCCGTTGTGGATGATAAAGCGGTTGGGGTGCGCGCGCTCCCAACTGGGCGTGGTGTTGGTGGAGTAGCGCGAGTGGACGAGTGCCACGGCCGTCTTGACGGCGGCGTCGTTGAGATCGATGAAGAAGCGGCGCATCTGCGTGGCGACCAGCATGCCCTTGTACACGATGGTGCGCGAGCTCATGGAGCACACATAGAAGATCTTATCGCGCAGGGCAAACTCGGCGTCGGCCTTCTTTTCGATGGTACGGCGGCACACGTACAGGCGGCGCTCAAAGGCGTCACCCGCCGGCGTGTCGTCCGGACGGCCCAGGAAGGCCTGCAGGATGGTGGGCATGCAGGCACGGGCCGTCTCGCCCAGGTCGTGCGGGTCAACGGGCACCTCGCGCCAAAAGAGCAGCGGCACGCCGGCCTCGGCGCAGCCCTCCTCAAACACGCGACGGGCATCCTCTACGCCCTTGTCGTCCTGCGGGAAGAACAGCATGGCCACGCCATAGTCGCCCTCTGCCG
>CATVQO010000128.1 GCA_958346165.1 uncultured Collinsella sp.
TTGTAATGATTTACAAGGTGATGCTGATGCTATACACCATCTCGGACTTCTCACGGGAATATGAGGGGTCGGTCCGTCTAATCGCCGGCAGCGATGGCGTCTCGCGTGCCGTCTCTGGCGTCGGGATCCTCGATTATGAACTCATGCCCGGCCTCAAGAACAAGTACCAGCGCGTCAACTTCAGCTCAGACGAGATCATCCTCAGCACTTTCCTCTATGCGAAGGACGACCCGTACCTCATCACTGAAGCCGTGAAATACCTCGTCGCCAAGGGAACGAGCGGTCTCATCATCAAAAACGTCCTGCACATCCCGATTCCCGACCAAGCCATCCGCTACGCCAACGCGCGGCACTACCCGGTCTTTCTCACGACCGACGACTCACTGTTCTTTGACAGCGTCATCTATGAGGTCAAACGGCATATCGAGCAGCTCGCGTCCATCGACTTCGCACAGCGCGAGATCGATGCCCTGAGGACAGACGTATCGCCCGAGTCCATCTGCCGACGCATCCGAAGCCTCAACCCGTCATTTCTGGACGAAGCGGTCGCCCTGTTCGCATCGTTTGCAGAGCCCCTCGACCCGCGTACATTTTTGCAAATCGAACGTCTCTGTGCAAAATCGACCCTCGCCGGATGCCACAACATGCTGGCACCCTATGACGGAGGTTTGTTATTCGTAGCGACAAGCGACTCGGAGCAGGCGCTCGATGTGGAGCGAATCGTGCAGGCGCTCACGGAGCTCATCGAGGCTAGCGGTATCGATGGCGGAGCGGAAGGGCTCGGCATCAGCGATATTCTGTTTGGAGACGAGGCGGTGGCGCAGGCGATCTCGCAGGCGATTTACGCACAGCGCCTATCTTGTCAACGAGCCGAGGGTCCCGTCCGCTATACGCAGCTCGGCATCCTGAGAACCGTGATGCCTTTTGCGGAAACCCCGGAGATGCGATCGTTCTCGGAGGCGATCCTCTCGCCGATACGCGAGCACGACAGCGAGCATGGCAGCGAACTGGAATCCACACTCGCCGCATTCATCGAGAACGACCGACGTATCGAGCGAACCGCCAAGCAGACGAGCCAGCACCCGAACACGATTCGATATCGCCTCGATAAGGTGACAGCCCTCACCGGACTGAGCTACAAATGCGCCCCGGAGATGGAGCAGCTGTCGCTCGCCTACGCCATCGAACGCGCTCGCTCGCTTCAGTAAGCCCACCCCGCCTTGAGGTTAGGAGCGGCGGGCACGGAGCTTTTCGTAGCCGTCGGCAAAGAAGGCGACCGTGGCGGCGTCGGCCTCCGCGGCGTCCGTCTCGGTTGCGGGGACCACGCCGTGCTCGTCGCTCACCAGGAACAAGGCACCCTTGAGCTGCGCGGGAATGTCTACGCGCGTGACCGGGATGCCCTTGGTCTGGGCCAGCTGCTCAATGAGCGTCGCCGTGCCGCACAGACACTCGTCCGCCGGCGCCACAAAGGCAAGCTCGCCGTTGTTGACGGCGGCGAGCAACTCGGGCGCCACGCCGGTCTCGTCGGCCTCGGAGCGGGCCTCGGCGGAACGGGCACGCAGCGCCTTGGCCGACGTATCGGCGAGCGGCTCGTACTCCCCCACCGTCATGGCGGCGTTGCCGTTGATGTCGATCACCAGCATGAGTACGCCGTCGTGCGCAGTGTAATCGCCCTCGGCAAGCGACCACTCAACGTGCTGTTTGGCCCAGCTGAGCATGTTATGGGTAAGCGGCTCGCCCTGCACCAGGCGCTCGGACAGTGCGCGAATGTGGCGGTTGAGCATGGGCACCTTTTTATTGGACATGCGCCAACGGCAGACAAGCGCGGGCTTGTCGAGCGTAAACTTCTCGACCGCCTCCTGATTGGCGCAAAAGTCCTCGTACGCACGCTGATCCTCGGCATTGCCAAACAGCTCGGCATCATCAATCTGGGGCATGGTTGTACCTTTCGTGTTAGTCATTCCGTCCTCTTATACCAAAAAGACGGCCCTCCAAACGGAGCAGCCGTCTTTTGCAGAGATTATTTTGTTCCGGGGCGAAACTTAGTGCCTAAAGTGGCGGGCGCCGGTAAAGACCATAGCAATATTGTGCTCGTTGCAGGCCTGAATGCTCTCGTCATCGCGCTTGGAGCCGCCGGGCTGGATGATGCAGGTCACGCCGTGTGCAGCAAGCACGTCGACGTTGTCGCGGAACGGGAAGAACGCGTCGCTTGCACAGGCAAAGCCGCCCTTCTCCACGCCCTCGCGCTCGCAGAAGTCCTCGGCGCGCTCGCAGGCAAGTAGCGCAGAGTCAACGCGGTTAGGCTGACCCGGGCCCATGCCAATGCCGGCCTTACCCTTGGAGACCAGGATGGCGTTGGACTTAACGCCCTTGCAGACCTTCCAGGCAAACTCGAGCTCGGCCATCTCGGCGTCGGTGGGCTTGCGGTCGGTGGGGAACGTAAAGGTCGCGGGATCCTCGGTCACGTGGTCGACCTCCTGCACCAGCATGCCGCCGTCGACGGAGCGCAGCTCCACCTGAGCGCCGTGGTCCACGCCGCCGGTCGCCAACACGCGCAGGTTGGGGCGCTTGGCCATGCGCTCGAGCGCCTCGGCGGTGTAGCTCGGGGCGATGATGACCTCGACGAACTGCTTGTTCTGATCGGCAAAGTGCTCGACCAGCTCATAGGGAACCTCGCGGTTGCAGGCGATGATGCCGCCGAAGGCGCTCTTGGGATCGCAGGCAAAAGCGCGGTCGTAGGCAGCCGTGATGTCCTCGGCAACGGCGGAACCGCAGGGGTTCTGGTGCTTGAGGATTACGCAGGCCGGCTCGTCGAACTCGCGGACCAGGTTCCAAGCGGCGTCGGCATCCAGATAGTTGTTGTAGCTGAGCGGCTTGCCCTGGATCTGCTCGGAGCCCACGAGCGGGAACTGCGAGCTCGCGGTGTTCTCGCAACCCTCGGCAAAGCGGTAGACCGTAGCCTTCTGCTGAGGATTCTCGCCATAGCGCAGGTCGTCGACCTTCTCCAGCGAAATCTCGAGCTTGGCAGAGGTGTCCGCCACGTCGCTTGCCTGGGCGGCAAGCCAACGGGAGATAGCCGTGTCGTAGGCGGCGGTGGTCTGGTAGACCTTCACCTGCAGGCGACGACGGGTGGAAAGCGTGGTGCAGCCACCGGTCTCGTGCATCTCGGCCAGGACGGCATCATAGTCGGCCGGGTCGGAAATGACGGTAACGCTCGTGGCGTTCTTGGCGGCAGAGCGCAGCATGGAGGGACCACCGATGTCGATGTGCTCGATGGCGTCCGCGAAGGTGACCTCGGGGTTGGCGACGGTCTTCTCGAACTCGTACAGGTTGACGACGACTAGGTCGATCAGCTTAATGCCGTGCTGAGCCGCCTCCTGCATGTGCTGCTCGGAATCGCGGCGGGCCAGCAGCGCGCCGTGAACCTTGGGGTGCAGGGTCTTAACGCGGCCGTCCATCATCTCGGGATAGCCCGTGAACTCCTCGATGGGGGTTACGGGAACGCCCGCGTCCTCGATGGCACGAGCCGTGCCGCCCGTAGAGATGATCTCGACGCCAAAGTCATCGACCAGCGTCCGTGCGAAATCGACGACGCCCGTCTTATCGGTAACCGAGATCAACGCGCGTGCGATCTTCACATCAGATCCCATGCAGTCCTCCTGTCTGGTACGCCGCCGTGCTCTGTGAGTCGGTGATACGTCGATCTGCAGCGCTCGCGCAGCGGCATTGAAAATACTGATTCAATGTAGCGCATCGAGCGCATCGATGCACCCCGCAACGGGCGCATGTGCAGAAAAAGTTTGCGAGCGGAGGGGATGGGCACGGCACCGGGCACGGTGAGTTCATGGAACACAGGGGCACCATAATTTGATGCCAATGGCGTGGTAGAACTGTGCTCGATATGCATCCGCAAAAGAAAGAGGCACCATGGTCTCGCGGGTTCTCTACCGACCGTTTGATACCGAAGACTTCGACGCCATCGCGCTGATTCTGCAGCAGCTTTGGCATAACAATTCGGATAACGATGAGTACAACCGCCTTGAGGCCGCGTGCGACCTCGCCTATTGCCTTTCGTCGTCGACGTTTTCGCAGGTTGCCGTAATCGACGGCCATGCACGCGGCATTGCGCTTGCACGCGCAGGACAGAGCTCCGGCGCCACCGTTAAGGAACATTGGATGGATACCGAACGCGCGCTGCTATCGCAGATGCGTGAGCTGGAGCCCGATGCCTGCGCCGAGTACCTCTCGTTTGTGCGCGCAACCATCCGAACCAACAACCGCCTGCTCGAGAGCAGCCCGTTGCCGCACGACAACGAGGTCACGCTGCTTGCCGTGGATCGCGACGTCCATGGCCTGGGCGTTGGCACGGTTCTGCTCGATGCCGCGGTCTCGCACCTGTCCTCGCTTGGAGCGACGAGGGCGCACCTGTACACCGACTCCAACTGCTCGTGGAAGTTCTACGAGCTGCACGGCTTTAAGCGCACGGCCACGCACCGCGCCAACCGCGAAGAGCGCCGTCACGACATGCCGCGCGAAAGCTTCCTCTACGAGCTGGACCTAACCGTCTAGGTCCAGCAGCCATACCTAGTCGTTGGGGACGTTCTTAAATGACTAGTCGTTGGGGACAGTCTTGATCAAAACGACCGACGAAGCCCTTCTTGAGGTCGCTATATAGGGGTTCACATATAGCTGTGGTCAAAAAACAACAAATATGAGTATTGTTACCTTTTTAGTGGCAGCGAAATTCGGCTTTTTCGGGTCTCTTAGACCTCTCGACGCGTTGGATGAACTAACGTATCTCCCCAAATGTACAATAAAATGGATTTCTAACGAGAAACAGTCTCGTTAGGAGTCCAGTTTTTAGTACAAGCAAATGTGACAATCTAGGCAACAGTACTCATATTTGGCATTTTTTGCCCACTGCC
>CATVQO010000129.1 GCA_958346165.1 uncultured Collinsella sp.
TGCCGGTGCGGATGCAGATGCCCGCGGCATCGGCCGTCACGTTGGGGCGCGCCTCGTAGACCATGGCGACCAGGCCCAGCGGCACGCTCACGCGGGTGAGGTCCACGCCGCTTGCAAGCACGCGGTGGTCGAGCACGCGGCCGACAGGATCGGGCAGCTCGGCAAGCTTCTCCAGGCCGGCGGCCATGCCCTCGACGCGCTCGGGCGTCAGCAACAGGCGATCGAGGAGCCCCGCCGAGGTGCCCGCATCGCGCGCGGCGGACATATCGAGCTCGTTGGCGGCAACGATGGAATCGACGCCGTCGCGCAGCGCTGCGGCCATGGCGCGCACGGCCTCCTGACGCTGCTCATCGCTCGCCGTGGCAAGCGAGGTCGACGCTGCCTTGGCGGCAACGGCGAGATCGTGGACATACGTAGCTATATCGACCGACATGGGCGGCCCTTTCTCTTAGATGTTTGCCCACCATGGTAGCCGATTTGTGCATGCCCTCGCGCGCGGCGGTAGAATTGGTCAACCCGAAACACCGCAACGAACGGAAGTACCGCATGGCCCTCATCACTTCATACAACGTCCCCGGCCTCTATGTCGAGGACCACAGCATCGACGTCCCCCTTGACTGGCGCGGCCTGGAGCCGATGCTCCTGGCCGTCGGCAACACCATGCGCCGCGGCGCTATGCCGGCACCAATCGCCGGCGCGCCCGAGAGCATCAAGCTCTTCTACCGCGTGGTTTGCGCGCCCGACCGCATCAACGACGATCTGCCGCTGCTCCTGTTTTTGCAGGGCGGCCCTGGTGGCGAGAGCCCGCGTCCGCTCTCACCCACGAGCGACGGCTGGATTGAGGAAGCCGTCAAACACTTCCGCGTGGTCCTTCCCGACCAGCGCGGCACGGGGCGCAGCAGCTGTGTAGACGGGCGTACGATCGCGGCTCTGGGCGAGCGCGCGACGGCGGCCGGCTCCGATGCCGCACGCTCGCAGGCGGACTTCCTCAAGCGCCACCTCGTCAGCTCCATCGTGCGCGATTTTGAGTACCTGCGCCTGGTGGGCTTTGGCGGTAAGCCCTGGGTCACGCTCGGCCAGAGCTACGGCGGCTTTTTGACGCTGAGTTATCTGTCGCTCTTCCCCGAGGGCGTGGCGGCGAGCTTTACCTGCGGCGGCATCCCCCACGTCCCGGCGAGCGCCAACGAGGTCTACGCGCACACCTTCCCGCGCATGGCCGCCAAGACTCAGCAGTATTATGACCGCTACCCCGCCGACGTAGAGCGTGTGGCGGCCCTGGCCGATGCTATCGAAGAGCAAAAGCCCGTGCTACCCGACGGCTCGCCGATGACGGTCGAGCGCCTTCAGCTCATGGGCAGCGACTTTGGCATGAAGCCGAGCTTTGAGCGCATGCACTGGATTATCGATCACGCGTTTGTTGACGGCGACGGCACACTGAGCTGCGGTGCCTCCGTATCCGATAGCTTTTTGATGCGCGCCTTCGAGCGCACGAACACGCGCACGAATCCGCTGTACTGGACGCTGCAGGAGTTCATCTACGCCGATGGCGACACCATGCCCATTCGCTGGGCCGCGGCAGAAGAGAAAGCTCGTCGTGCCGAGTTCGACACACTCGCGCGCCCGCTCATGTTTACCGGAGAGGCCATGTTCCCGTGGATGTTCGAGCAGATGCCCGAACTTAAGCCCTTCAAGCCCGCGATGGACCTGCTGATGGAAGACACAAGCTGGGACAAAATCTACGACCCGCAGCGCCTAGCATACAACGAGGTGCCACTCCAGGCCGCGGTGTATTTCGACGACATGTACGTCGATTCGGGCATGCAGCTCGACACGCTCAGCCGCGTGGGCAACTCGCACGCCTGGGTGACCAACGAGTTCGAGCACGACGGCCTGCACGGCAGCGTGGTATTCAAGCACCTCTTCGACGAAGCCCTCAACCGCGGAGACCTGCGCCGGATCTTCTAGCGAAGGAGTGTCCCCACCTGCCGGCACATAAGGAACGTCCCCAAGTGCCGGCAGAGGGACCCCGCCGCCTCAACGAATTGCGGTGAAATAGGAACTGCTAAAGGCTTTAAAGCCGCCAAACAGGAACTATTTCACCGCAACTTACGATATGCCGGCGTTACGGCCACCGCAGGTAGAAGGCGGAAAGCGAAAACGCCCCTAAGCGAGTGGCTTTAAATCGTAGGTCGAACAAAAGAAGCGAGCGCCGCCCAGAGCGAACAAGTTGGCATGAAAATGGCGAGGCATAGACCTGATGGTCATGCCTCGCCTTTTGAATGACAAATTGTCGCTCTGGGCGGCGCGCAGCGTCGACCCGTTAGGCGAAGACAATTAAGTTGTCTCGATGAATCGCGGGCTTTTCGGCCAGGTCTGCCAGCAGGCGGTTGCTGGCAATCTGGTCCTGGCGGCGGCCGGCAGCAAGCTCCAGCACGTCCGAATCGGCCTCGGCGATACCGCGGGCGACGACCATACCGGTCGGATCACACACATCGAGCACATCGCCCTCGGCAAAATCTCCATCGACCTGGCGAATACCCACCGCGAGCAAGGACGAGCCACGGCTGACCAGCGCCTTCGCGGCTCCGTCGTCAACCGTTACCGAGCCATGCGCCTTGTCGCCCAGTGCGATCCACAGCTTACGGGGCGCAATGTCCAGGCGCTCCGCCGGCGGGTCGAACAGCGTGCCCACGCTCTCGCCGCGGGCCAGGCGCACGAGCGCATCGGGCTCCTCGCCCGAGCAAATCACGCTCTGAATGCCGGCCGTCATCAAAATGCGGCTCGCGCGAATCTTGGTGATCATGCCGCCCGTACCCACCGAGGTCGAAGAATCACCCGCCGAGGCAATGATCTTGGCATCGATCTTATGCACGACCGGGACAAACTCGGCCGTCGGATCCTCGTGCGGATTGGCGGTGTAGAGGCCGTCGATGTCCGAGAGCGTCACGCACAGGTCGGCGGAAACCAGGCAGCTCACGAGCGCCGCCAGCGTGTCGTTGTCGCCGAACTTAATCTCGTCGACGGTGACGGTGTCGTTTTCGTTGACGACCGGCACCACGCCCAGCTCCACCAGACGCAGCAGGGCGTCGCGCGCGTGCAGGTAGGACGTACGGCGCGCCGTGTCATGGCGCGTGAGCAGCACGAGCGAGGTGAGTAGGTCGCGCGCATGGAACTCCTCGTCGTAGGCCGACGAGATGATGCACTGGCCGGCCGAGGCGCAGGCCTGCAGGCTCGGCAGATCGCCAACCGGTTTGCGGTCGAAACCCAGAACGGGATAGCCACAGGCAATGGCGCCGGAGCTCACCACGACCAAGCGCCAGCCGAGCTTGCGCAGGGCCGCGGCCTGATCGGCCAGGCCACCGATAAACGCGCGGTTGACCTTACCGTCGGCACCCACCACCGTGGACGAGCCGATCTTTACCACCATCGTTTTATAAGAAGTCGTCATACGTCAAACCAATCGAGTGTTGAGCAGGCGGGCGAGCTGGAGCAGCCGGGGCACCCGGTGCGGGACGGACGAAAATGATCCGTTTTCCTCCGTCCCCTTCGGATCATTTTGCCCAGGGGAAAGCCGATGCCGCGGCCATGTTCTTGCGCACGAGTTCGTCGCGCACCTGTGCCAGGCCCTGTTCCATACCCACCACATAGGTCTGCGGGTACAGGAAGCGCTTGAAAGCCGCGTCCAGATGACCGAGTGCCCAAGCACATCGCTCGCGCGCGTCCTCGATGCTCTCACGCGGAGCCACCGCACTGCCATCGCGCACGATCGGCACCAGCAGCTCGCGATACTCAAGCTCCGACACATCGGTCACCAGGGCGGCATCATTCACGGCCACGAGGGTATTGCCGCGCGCGGCGCCCTCCCCCGCCAGATGGTCCTCGTCGTAGATCATGTCGCAGACCGGGCCGCCAAAGCCGTCGTAATAACGGCGCACGCGCTGCACGCCCGGGATCGTGCGCTTGTAGGGCTGCTCGGAGAGCTTGACCACCGGCGTCCATGGATCTGCCTCGCTCGCACGGCGGGCGGAAAGCTTGTACACGCCACCCAGCGCCGGCTGGTCATAGCAGGTCGCGAGCTTGGTACCCACGCCAAAGCTATCGATGGGCGCGCCCTGGTCGAGCAGCGACTGAATCGTGTACTCGTCCAGGTCGTTGGACACCGAGATCCCCACATAGGGCAGGCCCTCAGCATCAAAACGGCCGCGGACATACTTGGAAAGCTTGGCCAGGTCGCCCGAGTCAATGCGAATGGCCGACAGGCGCTCGCCCGCCGCCTCCATCTCCTTGGCAACCGTAATGGCATGCTCGCAGCCCTCGCGCACATCGTAGGTGTCGATGAGCAGCGTGCAATTCTTGGGGCTCGACTTGGCAAAGGCGCGGAAGGCCTCGAGCTCGGAGTCAAAGCTCATCACCCAGCTGTGCGCATGCGTGCCAAAGACGGGGATGCCGTAACGACGCCCGGCAAGCACGTTAGACGTGGACGAGCAGCCGGCCACATAGCTTGCGCGGGCGACGGCCAGGCCGCCATCGGGACCCTGGGCGCGGCGCAGGCCAAACTCGGCGACGGGACGGCCGTCCGCCGCCAACACCACGCGTGCCGTCTTGGTGGCGACGAGCGTCTGGAAGCCGACGATATTGAGCAGCGCCGTCTCGAGCAGCTGGCACTCCAGCGCGGGGCCGGTGACGCGCACCATAGGTTCGCGCGGAAAAACAAGCTCGCCCTCGGGCACGGCGTCAATGTTCACGTGCGCGCGAAAGTTGCGCAGGTAGTCGAGGAAAGCGGGTTTAAACATCGCACCGCCGGCAGGAGCCCGAAGCGAGGCGAGGTAGTCGATGTCCTCGGACGTAAAGCGCAGATTCTCGACCAGCTCGGGCAGCTCGGCGGTGCCGCACATGACGGCATAGGCGCTGCCAAAGGGAT
>CATVQO010000130.1 GCA_958346165.1 uncultured Collinsella sp.
CGAAAAAAAGTTCGGAATTGGACAAATCGTCCGAATTTGTGGCGCAAACGTCGCTTGAGAACGGCTCGGCAGCCTTCCCGCGCACGGATGGAAGCAGAATACTCCAAAAAATGCACGCCGGGTCGGCTACCACCCTGTCGGAAGGCTGGTTTCGCTACGATCGCGCGGGCGGTTGGGTGCTGCGCGGGCTCGATGTGACGTTTTCAGCCGGCGCGGTGCATGCGGTCGCGGGCGGAAACGGCTGCGGCAAGTCGACGATGCTCTCGGTGCTGGCCAAGACGGCTAAGCTGCAGCGTGGCCGCATGGTGCGTGGGGCGGCCTCGGCGGCGCTGCTGCCACAGAATCCCAAGGCATTGCTGGTCGCCGAAACGGTGCGCGACGAGCTGATGGAATGGGCTTCGACCTGCGGATACGACGAGGCCGCAGCACAGGAGCAGACAGCGCGCCTGGGCCTGGCGGGCTTGGAGACGCGTCACCCGTACGATCTTTCGGGCGGTCAGCGCCAGCTGCTTGCGTTGGCAAAGCTGCTGCTGATTGGTCCGGAGCTGCTGCTGCTTGATGAGCCCACCAAGGGCCTTGACCTGGCAAGTCGCTGCATTATCGCCCGAGCCCTGCGCGAGCATGCGCAGGCCGGCGGCACCGTCGTCATGGCCACGCACGACTTAGACTTTGCCGAGCAGGTGTCCGACGACGTCGCCATGATGTTCGACGGCGAGATCGCCTGCATGGAGCCCCCGGCAGATTTCTTTGCCGACAACGTGTTCTACAGGGCGTGATGGGATGATGGATCATCGCGCCTCGCGCCTACTCACAAGAATGGAGATTCCGCTGCTCCTGGCGGTGCCGGCAGTGATGACTGCGGCGTTGCTGGCAGGCATTGAGCAGGCGGCGCTTGCCATGCTTATCGTGGTGGCGTTCGTGCTTGCACTGTTTTTTGCGGGCTACGAGGCGTCGCGCCCGGGCTTGCGCCAGATTATGCCAACGCTGGTTCTGGCGGCATTGGCCGCGGCGGGCCGCATCTTGTTCGGCCCCATTCCCGATTTTAAGCCCGTGAGTGCTATCGCCATTATCGCGGGTGCGACACTTGGCCGTCGCAACGGCTTCATGGTCGGCGCGCTGGTGGCACTCACCAGTAATTTCTTTTTTGGACAGGGCATGTGGACGCCATGGCAGATGTATGCCTGGGGTCTGGTGGGCTATATCGGTGGCGCACTGGCGCATGCGGGCGCGTTCGACCGTGCGGATGGAACCGTGCGATTGCCGGCGCTGTTGGCGTATGGCTTTGCGTCGGGCCTGCTGTATGGCGTCGTGATCAACACGTATGACATCATCGGTTTTGTGCAGCCGCTCACGTGGGCGGGCGCTGTGGCGCGTCTTGCCACGGCGGTGCCGTTCGATATCACGCATGGCCTCGCGACCTGCGTGTTTTTGGCCGCTCTGTACAAGCCCTGGTGTCGCCGCATCAACCGCGTCGTCGTGAAGTACGGGCTGTAGTGGCGGTTGCACCGGGGCGAGAATCAATATTGCCTTGGTGTCATATCAAAACTATGCCGGTTTACGGGGCTAGATTGGCACAGGCAGACCATGCCGGCTTTTTTTGAAATAGAGCAAGCCGTTTACCTGCGGTTTTATTATTTCGGAATTGGGTATGGTTGGGGGTTCGCGATTTATCCCCGTAAACCGGCATAGTTTTGCGCAGGCCGACTCGCATGACGGTCGCAGCGGTCCCCAGAAGGCTAAATGACCAGTTTTCCTCCGTCCCCAGACGTCCCTAGGGAATCAGTTGACGGCGCTCGTCACGAAACTGGCCCATCTACTACGTTTAGCCCGACACCCCCAAGCACAACTGTGTTTTATGAAAAACCGCAGGCTTTCTACCTGCGATTTTCTTTTTGCGTTGTTCGCTGTGGTTGAGGGTAGTAGCTCAAACGTAGTAGATGGGCCGATTTCGTGGCGGGTGGGTCGCGTGGATGCCCTCGCGAGGTGAAAAAATAATCCCTTTTCCTTCGTCCCCAGGGGATTAGTTGGGGCTAAAGCTCCAGCGTGAGGGTGACGGGGCAGTGATCACTGCCGAAGATGTCGCCGCGGATGCCGGTGTCGCGTACGTTGCCGGCGATTGCGTCGCTTACCAGGAAGTAGTCGATGCGCCAGCCTGCGTTGTTCTTGCGGGCATTAAAGCGGTAGCTCCACCAGCTGTAGACGCCATCGACGTCCGGATTGGCCGCGCGCCAGGTGTCGGTAAAACCGGCGTCGAGCAGCTCGGTGAACTTGCCGCACTCCTCGTCCGAAAAGCCTGCGTTGCCGCGGTTGGACTTGGGGTTCTTAAGGTCGATCTCCTCATGCGCCACGTTAAAGTCGCCGCAGGTTACGACGGGTTTGCCGGTCTCGCGCTCGAGCGCGTTCAAAAAGCCGCGGTAGGCATCGTCCCAGGCCATACGCACGTCGATGCGCGCGAGCTCATTTTGTGCGTTGGGCGTGTAGACATCCACAAACCAGAATTTGTCGAACTCGAGCGCGCAGACGCGGCCCTCGGTTGCGGCTTGGGCGACGAGCACGGCCGCCTCGCCTCCGCCGGCGTAGGGCAGCAGCGCATCGGCGCGCAGTACGCGCAGCGGCTCCTGGCGGCTAAAGACCGCGGTGCCCGAATAGCCTTTACGCTCGGCGTAGCTCCAGGTTTGGTGATAGCCGGGCAGGTCAATATCGACCTGGCCCTCCTGCAGCTTGGTCTCTTGCAGTGCCAGGATATCGACGTCGAGTTCTTGCGCGATCTGGATAAAGCTCGGGTCCTTTTTGAGCACGGCGCGCAGGCCGTTGACGTTCCACGAGGCGAAAGTGTAAGTCTGAGGCATGGTGTCCTTTCGACGGGGTTGGCAGGCTTAAGATTAACGCAACAAGAGCGGGGCGGAGTCCGCGAGTGATAGTGCGAACGCCGCCGTCCCTAAGACACGGACGGAGGACATATATGACGCAGGCGATATCGGACCCCAAACAGGCCTCCGCCGCGCTGGCGGAGCTGTTCGAAACTCATAGCAACGTGGTCTTCTTTGGCGGCGCGGGCGTTTCCACGGCGAGTGGCATCCCCGATTTCCGCAGCGTGGATGGTCTGTATCACCAGCGGTTTTCCTATCCGCCCGAGACTATGCTCTCGCACAGCTTCTACGAGGCGCATCCGGCGGAGTTTTTCGACTTCTACCGGACCAAGATGATCGCCCTTAACGCCAAGCCCAACCACTGCCATGCCAAGCTGGCGGAGCTGGAGCGCGCCGGCAAGCTCGACGCCGTGGTGACGCAAAATATCGACGGCCTGCACCAGATGGCCGGCTCGCAGCGCGTGTTCGAGCTGCACGGATCGGTCCATCGCAATATCTGCCAGACGTGCGGCGCGGTCTACAGCGCCGAATGGATTTGCGCGCGCGAGCACGAGGATGCCGCGGGCGTGCCCATGTGTCCTGCGTGCGGCGGTCGCATCAAGCCCGATGTGGTCCTCTACGAAGAACCGCTCGATGAGCGTGTGCTTACCGGCGCCGTTGCTGCCATCGCCGCAGCCGACGCCCTCGTCGTGGGCGGGACCTCGCTCGTGGTGTATCCGGCGGCGGGCCTCACGCGTTACTTTACTGGCGATACGCTGGCCATTTGCAATTTGGCGCCCACCGATCAGGATGCAAATGCCGACCTGCTGATTTCTTGCGACATCGCGGCCGCGTTTGCGTTCTAGCCCGCGCGCGCGGATACAATAGAAAGACTGAGTGCAAAGCGACCCCGCCGCCAGCTCCCCAGGCTCGGCGGCGTGGGCATTTTAGGAGGATGTTCATGGCGAACGACAGCAAGACATGGCGGTGCGGAAAGTACGAGCTCAGCTTTGACCGTCCGCGCATCATGGGCGTCCTCAACGTGACGCCCGATTCGTTTAGCGATGGCGGGGAGCACTTCGACCCCGATGCCGCCATCGAGTACGGCTTGGCGATGCTCGACGCCGGCGCCGACATCATCGACGTGGGCGGCGAGTCCACGCGCCCCGGCTTTACCCCGGTCAACCCCGACGAGGAGGCGCGTCGCGTGCTGCCCGTCGTGCGCGCGCTCGCCAAAGAGGGTGCCATTGTCTCGATCGATACGCGTCATGTGGCGGTTGCCAAGGCGGCTGTGCGCTGCGGCGCTTCGATTGTCAACGACGTGACGGGCTTCACCGATCCCAAGATGGTTGAGTTCGTTAAGACGAGCACCTGCGGCGTCATCGTAATGCACGCCGGCGAGGTCGCTGCACCCGCACGCACGCACGCGACGGTGCAGCTCGATACCTCGGCTGCGGCGTTTGTTGCCGAGAAGGCACGCGAAGCGGCTGCCGAGGCCGCGCGCGAGGCCGAGAAGCCGGCCCGTCGCCGTCGCGGCAAGTTGCTGGGCGAGCCCAAGGTTGAGGCCAAGCTTCCGGGCGGTGTGGTACAGCCCTCGCTGCCGTTTGGCGAATCGGAGCCCGCGCCCGAGTCCGAGCCAGAGACACCGGCTGCCGAACAGGCTGCCCCTACCGCCGCTGCGCCCGAGACCGTGCCCGCAGCTACCGAAGCCGCACCAGAGCCCAGCGACCACCTGGCCGCCATGATGCGCCGCAGTGCCCGCCGTGAGGAAGCCTATGTGCCCACCTCGCAGCTCCGCCGCTTTACCCTGCCCGATTCTGCGCCCATCATGCGCCGCGTCATGGGCTTTCTGTCCGACCAGGCCCGTACGCTCATCCATGCCGGCGTGTCGCGTGACCGTATCTGCATCGATCCCGGCCCGGGCTTTGGCAAGACGGCCAACGAAGATATCGTCATCCAGCGCGAGACCGCCAAGATGGCGTCGCTGGGCTATCCGCTCATGTGCGCCGTGTCGCGCAAGCGCTTTGTGGGCGCCGTCTCGGGCG
>CATVQO010000131.1 GCA_958346165.1 uncultured Collinsella sp.
CGCGCGACTCGAGCCCGCGAATGCAGCCGTAGGCCATGGCGTCGTTGGAGGCATAGATGGCAGTACAGGTCGGATCGTCCGCCAGAGCCTGGCCTGCGGCATATCCGCTCTGCGCCGTCCAATCGCCACGGATGAGTCGCGGCAGCTCAATACCATGTGCGCGCAATGTCTCGCGCCAGCCTTCCTCGCGCTGCATGCCCGAAAGCGAGCGCTCGGGGCACGAGATAAAGTGCACGGTCTTGTGCCCCTGCCCCAGCAAGTACTCGACCACCTGGCGCGAGCAATCGAACTGGTCGTTATCGACCGTAGAGCACAGCGGGTGCTCCAACATCGTAACGAGCACCGTCTGCATACCGGGCAGCGGCTCGAAGGTGCCAAAGTCCGCCGGCATGCGATTCATGATCACGACCACGCCGTCTACCGGCAGCGCGCTCATGCGCGACGATGCGCTCTCGAGGGTATAGGGATGTCCATCTACTTTAGTGAGGGTGATGGCGTAGCCGTGCTTATCGGCGGCGGCGGCAAAGCCCTCCATACGGTCGAGGTTGCCGGTACCGGTAATGTTGAACATGGCGACGCCGACGGTCTTAAACTTGCCACGGCGCAGCGATCGACCGGCAAAATTGGGGCGATACCCCAGCTCGCGCATGGCGGCACGCACGCGCTCCTTGGTCTCAGGGCGTACGCTGGGCGAATCGTGGACGGTGCGCGAGACTGTCTGCTCCGAGACGCCCGCGAGACGCGCCACATCCTTAACGGATACCGATTTTTTAACAGCGGCCATAGGTCGATCTTTCTATGTCAACGATGCCATTGGTGGCATCCTGCGCAGTCAAATGAAACGTCTTCAAGTATATCCAACGCCTCCCCCACCATACGCTCACCACCCAAAACCTACCGTTCACCGACATTTTTGCTTCCCCGAACGGCTTTTGTCGCCCAAATGTTAACGTTGCCATTGTGCAAACACAGAGCCACCGGGCGGCTCAAACGTTTACGCGCAAGGAATCGACGGTTCGCAGGCACAGGGACCATCGGTTCGCGTCTTATTTTGTGTCACAAAATGGCAACGTCAACATTTTGGCAACCGAACGCCAAAAGCTACCATCGTTGTTAACCCACCGACTCTTAGGAGCATTGCATGGAGCAACTTATCGCCATCATCGAAAAGGGCCAGCCCTTTTTCAACGCGATCGCCCGCAACAAGTACCTCAAGGCGATTCGCGACGGCTTTATCTCCGTCATCCCCATCATCATCTTCTCGTCCATCTTCTGCCTGGTAGCCTCGGTCCCCAACATCTGGGGTTTCTACTGGCCCGATGACATCAACAACGCCCTGTGGAAGTGCTACAACTACTCCATGGGTATCCTGGCCATCGCCTGCGCTGCCACCACGGCCAAGCACTTCGCCGACGCTCAGAACCGCGATCTGCCCAAGAACAACCAGATCAACTTCATCTCGTGCATGTGCGCGGCCATCATCGGCTTCTTGCTCCTTTCGAGCGACACGATCGCCACGGACGCTGCCAGCGGCTTCAACACCACCTACCTTGGTTCCAAAGGCCTGCTGACCGCCTTTATCGCTGCGTTTGTGACCGGCATCATCTACAAGTTCTTCATTAAGCGCAACATCACCGTCAAGATGCCCGAGCAGGTTCCGCCCAACATCTCGCAGACCTTTAAGGACATCATCCCCTTCTCCGTCTGCATCACCGTCTTTTGGGTCTTTGACATCGTCTTCCGCGCTGCCTTTGGCTTCTGCTTTGCCCAGGGCGTCATCCAGGTGTTCCAGCCCCTGTTCACCGCTGCCGACGGCTATATCGGTCTCGCTGTGATCTACGGCGCCATGAGCCTGTTCTGGTTCGTCGGCGTCCACGGTCCCTCGATCGTCGAGCCCGCCATCGCCGCCGCCCTCGTTGCCAACATGACCGACAACCTGGCTGCGTTCCAGGCCGGCCAGCACGCTTCCGCTGTCCTGACCCAGGGTGCCCAGTACTTCGTCGTCTGCATGGGCGGCACCGGCGCCACGCTTGTCCTGGTCTTTATGTTCTGCTTCCTGGCCAAGTCCCAGGAGATGCGCGCCGTCGGTAAGGCCGCCATCGTTCCCGTCTGCTTCGCTGTCAACGAGCCGCTGCTGTTCGCCGCGCCCATCGTGCTCAACCCCGTCTTCTTTGTCCCGTTTGTCTTTGCCCCGATCGCCAACATCTGGATCCTCAAGATCTTTATCGACTTCTTGGGCATGAACGGCTTTATGTACACCCTGCCCTGGACCGTCCCCGGCCCCATCGGCACCATCATGGGCCTGGGCTTCCAGCCGCTCGCCTTTGTGATGCTCGCCCTTATCCTGGTTGTCGACTTTGCCCTGTACTACCCGTTCTTCCGTGCCTATGACGCCCAGAAGTGCACCGAGGAGGCCGAGATCTCCCAGGAGGAGCTCGCCGCCAAGAACGCTGAGAAGGCCGCCAAGCTCAACGACGCCTTCCAGGGCAAGGCTGACGCCAAGAGCGTTGCCGCCGGCGCTGCTGCCGAGGCCGTGAAGGCCGACGCCCCCGCCGCTTCCGCAGCGCCCGCCACCGAGGCTGCGACCGCCAGCGACCTCAACGGCAGGCGCGTGCTCGTACTCTGCCAGGGCGGCGGTACCTCGGGCCTGCTCGCCAACGCGCTGGCCAAGGCTGCCAGGGAGCGCGGTATTAACCTCGAGACCGCTGCCGAGGCCTATGGCAACCACGTTGACATGCTCCCCGACTTTGACCTGGTCGTCCTGGCCCCGCAGGCCGCAAGCTACCTGGCCGACCTTCAGAAGGACTGCGAGCGCGTGGGCAACAAGTGCGTCGCCTGCCGTGGCAAGCAGTACATCGAGCTCTCCCAGAACGGCGACAAGTCTCTCGCCTTCGTAAGCGAGCAACTCTCGAAGTAAGTAACGCTCAGGGCCAGCCGACCATCCAAGACCGGCTGGCCCTTCAATTTAGACGATTGGATCATCATGTCCGTTAACCCTGCTAGCGTCACTAACCCGCCTGCGCAGTTTCCCGAGGACTTTGTCTTTGGCGGCGCCACTGCTGCCTACCAGGTAGAGGGCGAGACCCGCACTCACGGTAAGGGCAAGGTTGCCTGGGACGACTTCCTGGAGGCCCAGGGGCGCTTTTCCCCCGATCCCGCTTCGGACTTCTACAACCAGTACCCCGTCGACCTGGAACTGTGCGAGGAGTTTGGCATCAACGGCATCCGCCTCTCCATCGCCTGGAGCCGCATCTTCCCCAACGGCACCGGCGAGATCAACCCCGAGGGCGTCCAGTTCTACCACGACCTCTTCGCCGAATGCCATAAGCACCATGTTGAGCCGTTCGTCACGCTGCATCACTTTGACACGCCGCTGCCCCTCTTTGAGAAGGGCGACTTCCTCAACCGCGAGACCATCGACGCATTTGTGGACTTTGCCACCTTCTGCTTTAAGGAGTACGCCGACCAGGTGACCTACTGGTTCACCTTTAACGAGATCTGGGCGAACGCCTCCAACACCTACATCGAGGGCACCTTCCCCGGTGGCGTCAAGGCGCATCTTGCCGAGGCCTTCCAGTGCGAGCACAACATGATGCTCGCCCACGCCAAGGCCGTACTGGCCTTCCACAACGGCGGCTTTAAGGGCAAGATCGGCGTCATCCAGTCGTTGGAGTTTAAGTATCCGCTCAACGAGAACGACCCCGCCGACATCAAAGCCGCCAATAACGAGCACGTGCTGCAGAACCAGTTCTTGCTCGACGCCACCTTCCGCGGCGACTATGCTCCCGACACCCTCGAGTGCGCCAACCGCCTGGCTGCCGTCTCGGGCGGCAACATCGAGATCCCGGACGAGGATCTGAAAATCATGCGCGAGGCCGCGCTCTACAACGACTACTTGGGCGTTAACAACTACCAGTGTCGCTTCCTCAAGGCTTACGATGGCGAGAACGACCTGCACCACAACGGTACGGGCGAGAAGGGCACCGGCCGCTGGCGCGTTAAGGGTATTGGCGAGCACGTAAACAAGCCCGGCATCCCCACCACCGACTGGGACTGGATCATCTATCCCGAGGGCCTGTTCGACCTGCTCGTCTACATTAAGCAGCGCTACCCCAACTACAAGCAGATTTTCATCACCGAGAACGGCATGGGCTACAAGGACCCCTGCAAGGACGGTTTTGTGGACGACCAGCCGCGCATCGACTACATCGAGCAGCACCTGCGCTGGCTGCTCAAGGCCATGGAGGTGGGTGTCAACGTGGGCGGTTACTTCCTGTGGAGCCTGCAGGATCAGTTCTCCTGGACCAATGGCTACAACAAGCGTTATGGCTTCTTCTACGTTGACTTTGAAACCCAGAAGCGCACGCCCAAGGCAAGCGCCTACTGGTATAAGCACGTAGCGCAGACCCGTCGTCTGGACTAGCGGCTTGCGACCAGCGGAATTGCCCCGCTCACATAACCTGTCCCCATTTCTCAGCCGGGGGCGGCACGTCACACGACGCGCCGCCCCCGGCCTTTTTTGGGCAGACCGTACCGCACGTTTGTCTCAATCTGTAACATCTAGCTGAGTTTTTCGCTCCAAGCTGTTACAGATCGAGACAAACAGAACGCCCGAGCAGAGATATCTCAATCTGTAACATCTAGCTGAGATTTTCGGCCCTACCTGTTACAGGTTGAGATGAACGAGCCGAGCACGCCTACGCCCGCAAATCCCGCACGCTCGCACGCTCGACCAACACGCCCGAGACAAGCGTACGACTTCTGGAGCTCGGGGCTTCCAAACCCGCAACGACCTCGTTAAGCGCACGGATGCCCAGCTCGCGGTGGCGAAACTTCACCGACGTCAGAATCGAGTTGGGAATCGTCTTGTAGAGCTCATCGTCGA
>CATVQO010000132.1 GCA_958346165.1 uncultured Collinsella sp.
TACAACAAGGCCGAGCTCGAGAACATCGATGGCGTCAAGGGCGTGCTGTACAACAGCGGCCAGCTCATGATCATCTTCGGTACCGGTACCGTCAACAAGGTCTACGATGAGTTTATGGCTCTGACGGGCGTTAAGGAGATCAGCGCTTCCGAGGTCAAGGGCGCCGAGGCGGACAAGAAGGGCAAGTTCTTCTCGGTCCTCAAGGTATTCTCGGATATCTTTATCCCCATCATTCCCGCTTTCGTCGGCGCTGCTATCATCATCGGCCTTAAGTCGCTGATCGTTGCCAACGGCCTCTTTGGCATGGAGGGTAGCCTTGCCGACCACAGCGAGTTCCTCAAGAACCTCGCAAGCTTCTTTGCCATTATCGCCACCACGTTCGACTACCTGCCTGTCCTGGTTATGTACAGCGCGGTCAAGCGTTTTGGCGGTAACCCGATCCTGGGCATCCTCGTCGGTATCGTCATGGTTCACCCGAGCCTTATGAACCGCAACACGTTCGTTATGGACCCGACGGGTGCTGAGTACTGGAACTTCGGTCCGCTATCCATTCCCATGGTTGCTTTCCAGGGCGGTGTGTTCCCCGCAATCCTGACTGCCTGGTTTATGGCCAAGGTCGAGAAGATTGCCCAGAAGTACATCCCCGAGGTCGTTTCGTTCGTCTTTGTCCCGACCGTTACCCTGATTCTTGCTAACGTTGCCCTGTTCACCGTGTTCGGCCCGCTCGGCAACCTGATCGGTGACGTCCTCGCCGGCGTAATCGATATCCTGTACAACAGGATGGGCGTCTTTGGTGCCTTTGTCTTCGCCGCGTTCCTGCAGCCGCTCGTCGTTACCGGTACGCATCAGTTCATCCAGGGTATCGAGGCAAACCTTGTTGCCACGACTGGCTTCAACTACATCCAGGCCATCTGGTCGGTTTCCATCATCGCCCAGGGCGGCGGCGCCATCGGTATGTACCTCATTCACAAGAAGCACTCCAAAGAGCGCAACATCTGCATGTCGTCCTTTATCCCGACGCTGGTCGGAATCTCCGAGCCCGCTATCTTTGCTGCAAACATGCGCTATTCGATCATTCCGTTCATCTGCGCATGCATCGGTGCAGGCTGCGGCGGTGCCTTCGTCAAGCTCTTTGAGGTGCGCGCTATCGGTCAGGGTCTGACCGGCGTGCTTGGCCTGCTCATCGTCACGCCCGAGACCCTCGTGTGGTATGTGGCTGGCAATCTCATCGCCTTTATCGTGCCGATCGTCTTGATCTTTGCCTACAACAAGGCAAAGGGCGTGCCGACCACCGATGAAGAGGGCGCTGGCGCTGGCTTCGACGTTAGCTTCTAGTTGAGCCGTTCAGTGTAATCTGAGGATAAGTCCATTTGAGGAAGGGCGTTCGACTCGTGTGAGTCGAGCGTCCTTCCCCATAGACGAGAAAGTCAACGGCGATGTTAAATCAAAAAAACAAGGTGACACGCGCGGACTATGAGCAGTGGCGTGTCGGACAGGATGAGACGGCGGCTCGCATCGCGTCCGACCCCGATAGGCTTCTGTTCCATGTGGAGCCTGAGCTTGGCTGGCTCAACGACCCCAACGGTTTGGTTCAGATTGGTGATACGTATCACATCTATCATCAATACGATCCGTTCGATGCTGCGCATGGCGGTCCAGTGCTTTGGAACCATCTGACGACAAAGGATTTTGTGACGTACGAGAATCACGGCCCCGTGCTGTTCCCCGATTCCGATTTGGATTCGAGCGGAGCGTATTCTGGTTCTGCCTTTGTACGTGATGGCAAGATTCACTACTTCTATACCGGCAACGTCAAGCATTTTGACCGCGATGATTACGACTACGTGTTGACGGGCCGTGAGCAAAACCAGATTCATATGGTTGCCGAGAATCCCGACGAATTGGGCGAGAAGCGCATGGCTGTTGGACCAGTCGATTACCCCGACGATATCGGTACGCACGTGCGCGACCCCAAGATCCTTGAGCACGATGGTATCTACTACATGGTTCTGGGCGCTCGTACGAAAGACGACCGTGGCTGCGTGCTTGTCTATACTTCGCGTGATTTAGGGGTCTGGAGCTATGCGACGCGCATTGAGCTGGGCGAGAAGTTTGGCTTTATGTGGGAGTGCCCTGATCTGTTTGAGCTTGATGGCGAGCTTATTCTCGTTTGCTGTCCGCAGGGTGTGCCTGCCGATGGTTGGCGTTACCGCAATCCGCATCAGTGCGTGTGGTTCCCCATCGAGGCCGATTGGGAGGCGCCGAGCTTTAAAATCGTCGGGAAGGGCATGCCCCCGATGGTCGATGCCGGTTTTGATTTCTATGCTCCGCAGTCCTTTGAGGATGCTGCAGGCCGGCGATTGATGATCGGATGGTCGGGTTGCCCCGATGCGACGGCGGAAAACCCGACGGTGGCGCGCGGGTGGCAGTGCGCGTTGACGGTGCCGCGAGAGCTGAGCATGCGCGATGGTAAGCTCTGCCAGCAGCCGGCGCACGAGATTGAGAGGATGCGCGGCGACTGCGTTCGCACGACAGGCGGTGAAACCGTTGAGGAGCCGGGCCGCCTGTTTGATCTCGTGGTTTCCTGTGAGGGCGCCAAGATGGTTGAGCTCGAGATTCGCAAGGGTGTCTTTGTGCGCTATGCGGACGGGATGCTTACCCTCGACATGGGTGACGAAGGCTATGGGCGCGACCAGAGGTCGATTGAGCTCGGCGAGCTTCGCGACCTGCGCGTGCTTTCGGACACTACGATGGTCGAGATTTTTGCCAACAGCGGCGAGGCGGCACTTACGAGCCGTACCTATTCGCCGGCGGTTTCGGCGATGGGGTTGCATGCCGAGGGTGCGGCGTCGATGGATTTCTACCGCCTCGCGCATTAACCGTGCGTGGAGCACGATTGGACTTGCCGGGCGGAATGTGTCGCAGTTGCCGCAGCGAACTACCGTTTATCGCGTATGGCGACCGTTTGCGGGATAAGTAACACTCATTTATAAACCGTGTAAAATCTCAGTTAAGCACGGAGTTTTCCAGGGAGACGCTGTCCTTTGTTGTGTGCAAGGGGCGGCGTCTCTTTGGCGCTTGGACGCCGTTGTGCAACAGTGCGGCGGTGCGTGCCATGTGTTGAAAAGCCAATGTTGAGATGGGTCGTGATGATAATGGGCAAGTACGTAATCGTGGTTGAGTCTGGTTCGGATGTGACGCCGGAGCTCTGCGAACGCTACGGTATCGTGCGCGTGCCTATGCATGTCACGATTGGTGACGAGACCGTCGAGGACGGCTCGATCGATCCGCTCGAGATTTATTCGCGCTGCAACGAGTTTGGCGTTATGCCCAAGACCAGTGGCTGCGCGCCTGCGGATTTTGCTCACGTGTACGACCGTATCCATGCCGAGCAGCCCGATGCGACCATTCTGCATCTTGCGTACTCCGAGGCCACGACCTGCTCGCATCAGTCCTCCAAGATTGCAGCTAAGGGCCGCGACTACGTGTTCTCCATGGACACGCGCTTTGTCTCGGTGGGCCAGTCGCTCGTCGTCGTCGAGACCGCCAAATACATCGAGGCCCACCCCGATGCCACCGTCGACGAAATCTTTGCATTTACGAATTCCGTCATGGACCGTGTGCTGCTGGGCTTTGTTCCTACCGACCTAGCCTTCCTTAAGGCGGGCGGTCGTCTGTCCAACGTGGCATTCCTTGGCGCCCACCTGCTCAAGATTAAGCCCTGCATTGAGGTGACGGGCGGCAAGTTCGTGGCAACCAAGAAGTTCCGCGGCTCTATGCTCAAGTGCGCCCGCGCCTTTATTGACCACATGGTTGCGAAGGGCGAGATTGACTACTCGCACATTGGCCTGGCGTATTCGGTAGGCCTTTCCCAGGAGCTGCGCGACGACATGGAAGTCTATGCGCACGACCTGGGCTTTAAGGACATTACCTGGACTCAGGTCGGCGGCGTCATCTCGAGCCATTGCGGCCCGACCGCCTTCGGCGCGGTGCTCACGCTCAAGGCGTAAGGCCTGGCGTCTATCGATTTCTATTGCCTCGGCGGCGGGCGGGTTGCGACAACCTACCCGCCGCTCTTGCGTGGGGTCAAATAGAACAACCCAATTGACCGCTAAACCGTTTCGCCATCATGCATATGGGCTAGAATGACTCTGGCATTTATGTAGCTAAAACCAATGAGAGGCAAGGTAGCGGGAATGGCTGAGATGACGCTCGAGGGTGTGGACGCTCGTCCTGAGGACTCTGCGTTTGTCCTGGGCCGCGTGCATTCGATTGAGACGATGGGAACGGTCGATGGACCCGGCATCCGCTTTGTGGTGTTTGTTCAGGGCTGCCCCATGCGCTGTGCGTATTGCCACAACCCCGATACCTGGTCGGTTAACGGCGGCACCATGGTGACCGTCGAGCACCTGATGGACGAGTTCCAGAGCAACCATGAGTTTTACCGCAGCGGTGGTATTACGGTATCCGGCGGCGAGCCGCTCCTGCAGCCTGAGTTTTTGGCCGACCTGTTCCGCGCCATGCACAACAACCCCGATGGTCGCGTGCACACCTGCTTGGATAGCTGCGGCTATGCGTTCGACCCCGCGCATCCCGAGAAGTTCGATGCCGTGCTCAACGAGACCGATATGGTGCTGCTCGACATTAAACACGCCGATCCCGTCGAGCATAAAAAGCTGACCGGTTGCGATCCCGCACGCATTCTGGCGTTTGGTAATGAGCTTGCGCGCCGCAAGATTAAGGTCGTTATCCGCCACGTGGTGGTGCCGGGCATTACCGATACGGTTGAGGAGTGCGAGAAGCTCGGTCGTCTGATCGCTCCATGGCACAACGTGGTGGGCCTGGAAATGCTGCCGTATCACACGATGGG
>CATVQO010000133.1 GCA_958346165.1 uncultured Collinsella sp.
ACTCGGCCGTGTTCATGACCGGCTCCTTGTTGGGCGTGGTCAGGCGCAGGTCAAAGGTGGTGACGGCGGCCCCGGTCGCCGGATCGCGGTCGATGCGGCTCACATACACGCCGGGCTCAAGCAACAGATGGTCAACGGAAAAGCTCGCAATGCGCTCCATGGCAGATCCTCTCGGTAGTCAATTTGGGACGGGCTCTTTTAGCTGGTTCGAATGGTCGCACCAATCATAACAGTCAAAAAAGCCCCGTCCCAAAAAGACAACTTAGCCCAGGACGCGGGCCATACGCGTCTTGAACTCGGACAGGAAGCGCGGAGCATCCACGGTCAGTGCCACAAGCGTGCTCTTGTCCGGATCGGACAGGCGGCGCTCATCGCAGATGGTGCGACCGCGGTACTCGCCCAGCAGATCAACACGCAGGTTGCAGCCGAGCGCACCTACGAGCGTGGGGTCGATCGCCACGGCAACGGCCAGCGGATCGTGCAGCGCACAACCACCCAGGTAGGGTGCGTTCATCTCGTACGAGCCAATGTAGTGCTCGACCATGCTCGCAAATGCGCAGCCCGCCATGGTGCCCGAGCCCGTCCAGCCGGCAATGTCGCGGCGTGTGAGCACCACGCGATGCGTCACGTCCAGACCCACCATGGTGAGCTTACGGCCCGAGCGCAGCACCGCGTCGGCTGCCTCGGGGTCGCTCGCCATATTGGCCTCGGCGCCCGCGCTCACGTTGCCGGGCACGGTAAGGGCACCGCCCATCACGACCACGCGGCCGATGGACATCATCGCCGCCGCATCGCGCTCCAGGGCGAGCGCCAGGTTGGAGAGCGGGCCAGTCGCCACGTAGACCAGATCGGGACCATAGGTGCGCGCGGCATCGATCAGATAATCGACCGCAGCGTTGCCGTCGGCCGAGGTCGCCCCCACCGGCTCGTAGGGCGACGCGGGCACGCTCGCGCCGCCGATGCCGTTCTTGCCGTGAATGAGCGCGGTGGACGCCGGCGGCGTATAGGGCTCAGTCGCCTGCAGAGGACGGTCGGCACCCAGGTACACCGGAACCTCGGGGCGACCCAGCAGATCGAGCACCGCCAGGCAATTGTGCGCCGATTGCTCGACGCGCACGTTACCAAAGCACGTGGTGATGCCCACGAGCTCCATCTCGGGGCTCGCGATGGCATAGGCCAGCGCCATCGCATCGTCAACACCCATATCCAGATCAAGGATCAGCTTCTTGATTGCCATTGTTCTACTCCGCTTCTCCGTCTTGTACTAAATCGTCTAAATCAAACACGCGCTCAACTTCGGCGCGCGTGGGAATCGATTGCTGAGCGCCCAGGCGCGACACCGTCACTGCCGAGGCGCGAGCACCCGCGGCCATGCACTCAAAGAGCGGCAAGCCCTCTAGGCGAGCCGCCGCCAACGCGCCGATAAACGTATCGCCGGCGGCCGTGGTATCGACTACCGTACTCGAAAGTGCCGGCATGCGCAGCAGCTCACCGCCATCGCCGAGCGTAACCGAGCCGGCACCGCCCAACGTGATGACCGCGGCGCCGGCGCCCTTGTCGAGCAGCGCATTGAGCGCGGCGACGCAACTCACATCATCCGTGGGCAGAATGCCCGTCAGAACCTGGCACTCGGTCTCGTTGGGACAGACCAGGTCGACCGCAGGCCAGACCTCCGCAGGCAGCTCGCAGGCAGGCGCCGGATTAAAGACCGTATAGAACCCCAGCTCGTGAGCGCAAACAAGCGCCTCGGCCGTCGCCGCAAGGTCACATTCGCCCTGGGTGATAAAGACGCTTCCGGCAGTCGGGGCAATCTCGCTGGCGTCGCCGTCGAGCTCATGGGCCACCAGACGCCTCAGCGCGCAGGCAACGTCCGCGCCCGCAAGCACATGGTTGGCGCCCGGTGACAGTATGATGCGGTTGTCGCCCTCGCAGCGAATGATGGTCGCCGTTCCCGTCTCCACGTCATCGCGATGCACTACAAAGTCACAGTCCACGCCGGCGTCTTGGAGCCCCGCCACGAGCGACGCGCCGAACGCGTCGCGACCGACCGCGCCGATCATGTGCGTGCACGCGCCCATACGCGCGGCAGCTACGGCCTGATTGGCGCCCTTGCCGCCGGCGTTGGTGATAAACCCGCTGCCGCCGACGGTCTCGCCCGCACGCGGTATGCGCTCGCACGCCACCGAAAGGTCCATGTTCATACTGCCGAACACCGCAACGATGCCGCGATCTGCCATGGAAACCTCCTCATCTGCGGGCCTTATGCCCACCGTCGGCCGTCGATCGTGCACTCTCGCACCCCCTATAACTTTAGTTCACTTTGATGTGGACGCGCGCTTGAGCTTGCGCCAGCAGCAAGCATTCACAGGAGCAGGCAGTTACAATGAAGGCGTGCTGATTATTCTCGTCATTGGATGATGTTTTATGGAACAACTCTCGCAATCGGGCTCGCGCGGTCGACGCCGCACGGGCAACGAGCCGGCGCCGCACGAACGCGTGAAGGGCGAACGCCGTGCCAACGAGCCGCGACGCACCGCGAGCCCCCATCGCGCTTCTGCTAACAACGCGGGCCGCGCCAACACTCCCGCCGCGGAGCAGACGCCTGCTCGCCCCAAGTCCCGCTACATCCCTGCGCTCGACGGTCTGCGTACGCTCGCCGTCGTCGCAGTGGTGCTCTATCACCTTAACCTCACGTGGGCTCAGGGCGGCCTGCTTGGCGTCACGATCTTCTTTGTGCTTTCGGGCTATCTGATCACGCGCTTGCTGCTCAACGAAGTCGCTAAGACTGGCCGCATCGACCTCAAGAGCTTCTGGATTCGCCGCATCCGTCGCCTGGTCCCCGCCGTGGTGACCGTCGTGGTGGTGACCTGTGCTCTGTGCACCGTCTTCAACCACGTGATGCTCACCAAGATGCGCCCCGACATCCTGCCGTCGCTGTTGTTCTTCAACAACTGGTGGCAGATTGCCCAAAACGTCTCGTACTTCAATGCTCTGGGCGACCCCTCGCCGCTCACGCACTTTTGGTCGCTTGCCATCGAGGAACAGTTCTACCTGATTTGGCCGCCACTGCTGTTTGCCATGGTATCCATGCATGTGAGCAAGCCCAACACGCGCCGCGTGGTTCTGGGCCTAGCTGCTGTCTCCGCCATCGCCATGATGGTGCTTTACAACCCTGCCGCCGACCCCAGCCGCGTGTACTACGGCACCGACACCCGTGTGTTCTCGCTGCTGCTGGGTGCCTGGATGGCCTTTATCCCCGATCGCGACCTGGCGCCGGTGCGTCTCGCTCATCGTTTGGGGCTCAATCGCCTGGCTGGCGCCGCCAAGCACGGCAAGAACGCCGTGGGCAAACCTGGCGAGAAGGCCGACGAATCAGCCGAGACTGCCCCGGCACAGCCGAGCGCCCTCGTGCGCTTTTGGTCCTCGCCCGCATCCATCGATGTGTTGGGCGTCGTGGGCCTGGTTGGCCTTGCCGCCATGGTCGCGCTCACCAACGGCTACACCGCGTTCCAGTATCGCGGCGGCACGCTGTTATGCTCCACCCTCACGCTCATGGTCATCGCGGCCTGTGTGCAGCCCCAGGGAATGGTTGCCCGCGCGCTGTCCGCCGAGCCGCTCGTGTGGGTTGGCAAGCGCTCGTACAGCATCTACCTGTGGCACTATCCCCTGCTGTTGCTCATGAACCCGGTCGCCAACATCAACGATACACCGTGGTGGCAGTACATTTTGCAGGTGCTATTGGTGGTCGCCGTGGCCGAATGCTCATATCGCTTTATCGAGACGCCGTTTAGAAAGGGCGCCTTTGGGCGCACCGTATCCGAGTTCCGCGACGGCACCGCCACGCCCGCCAACTGGGTGCGCGCGCACGTCCCTGCCTGTGCAGCCTGCGCTGTCGTGTTGGTCGTTGCACTGGGCGGCCTGATCTTTGTGCCCGAGACGTCTGCGCTGAGCGGCGAGGGCGCCGAAGTTCTGAACAAGGAAGCCAAGAACGCCGCACCCACCGACCAGCAGGCGGCCGACGACACCGACAAGGACAACGACGGCTTCCCCGACGGCTCCTACGACCTGTTGATGATCGGTGACTCCGTGTCGCTGCGCGCCGTTGATTCCTTTGACGGCGTGTTCCCGCACAGCCATATCGATGCCGAAAAGGGCCGCCAGTTTGATGCGGGCCGCGCGACATTTGAGGGCTATCTTCAACAGAACCTTGCCGGCAAGATCGTGGTCTTTGCGCTGGGCACCAACGGCTTGGTAACCGACGACCAAATCGACGCCATCATGGCCGATGCAGGAGATAAGCGTATTGTGGTGTTTGTGAACACGCGCAGTCCGCAGCCGTGGGTTGGCTCTACCAACCAGGCCATCGCTAACGCCGTTACGCGCTACAAGAACGTGCGCGTTATCGACTGGTACGGATACAGCGCCAACCGCAACGACCTGTTCGATGGCGATGGCACGCACCTATCGACCACTGGCGTGACTGAGTACCTCAACTTGATCCACGATGCCGTCAAGAAGGACCTGCCCGTGCATCCCGAGGATCACGTCAACGATCCGCAGCCGGCAGCCGTCAAGTCTGCCACCGACGCACTCGTCAATGCGCTCGCTCTCAAGCCGCACAAGCTGGGCACCGACAAGTAACCTGCAGCGCAAACTTCCCACATCCGGAGGGGGTGTCTGCCACGGCAGACACCCCCTCCGGCAGTTAGGGACACTCCTGGCGCAGCCAATGAAGACCTCTACGGATGAATTCCAGGCCGCTCCGTCGATCGCGTCGAAAATGTTGGTGTAAGGGTGACACCCTAGCGCCCGTTTAACGA
>CATVQO010000134.1 GCA_958346165.1 uncultured Collinsella sp.
GAAGGTGCGACCGTCTTCCTCAAAGGTCATGGTGGCAAAGACGGGCAGGTCGGAGTTCTCGCGGCAGGCGAGGACCGCCGCCTTGATCTCGGCAAGGTCAGTCATGGTCTCGATAATAAAGAGGTCCACGCCCGCATCGACGCCGGCACGCACTTCCTCGGCAAAGAGGTTGTAGGCCTCGTCGAAGCTGAGGGTACCCAAGGGGCGAAGCAGCGCGCCGATGGGGCCGATGTCACCGGCGACGTAGCGGGCGCCGGCCTCGCGGGCACAGGCGACGGCCGCGGCAAAGACGTCTGCCACGGTGGCGGCACCGTCGAGCTTGTGGGCGTTGGCGCCAAAGGTGTTGGCGGTGATCACGTCGCAGCCGGCCTCGACATATTGACGTTGGATATCGGTGATAACCTGGGGTTCCTCAAAGTTGAGCAGCTCGGGCAGGGCGCCCGCCTTCATGCCAGCGGCCTGCAACATGGTGCCCATGCCGCCGTCGAACAGCAGGTGTCCCGTGCCCTCGATGGCCGCACGCAGGCGATCGTCCTTAATGCGCAGATCGTCGATCGTGCGCGTCTTGTACGTGGCACCGTTGCGACGTGCGGCATCAACGGGTGCCGCCAATGCAGTGCCGTCAGAATCATGAGTGATAAGCGGAGTAAACATCGGGGGCTCCTAATGGCTGGAATAGCAGGTGGTGTGGGCGGCGCGGAAGCGGCAGTGTTCGCGCATGCGGCAGATATTGCAGGTGGGGCGGCTCTGGGCGTCGTGGACCTCGCCGTCAAACAGACCGATCACCGCGGTCACGCTTTTGGTGGGCATGAGTAGGCTGGTGGGGGTGACGGTCAGGCCGATGAGCCGCGTGGCGTTGAGCGCATTGACGATCGAGCGCTGGGCCGAGAGCGGGCAGTCGCCATAGCCGGGACTAAAGCGCCAGTTGCCGGCGAGCCCATGAACGGCGGCGTCCGTCTTGACCTGCTGGTCCATTTGCTCAACGGCGGCTTCCACGTAAGCGGAGCACGCGGCGTCGAGCACGGCGCCCTCCAGGGGATGTTGGGCTCCCGTGGTGCGCAGGCGACGCTCGGCGTCCATGCCGAGGGTGCATGCCATGAGCGCGGCAAAGCGGGCATCTTTGAGATGTCGATAGATATCGCGACCTCGCAGCTCAACGTTGGTGCCAACCAGACGGATGCTGGGCTCGCCCTGCTCGTCAACGCCCGTGGCATCGACGGCAAACACGCGTCGCACGCCACGGGGCTCAATGTCCAGTTCCAGACGTTCAACGACAAGCTCAATACGTCGTGATAGTTCGGGCTCAATCTGCTGGCCGCCGTAACCCAGATACCGCAGCATCTCGGCACGGTCGACACGGGGATGGTGCGCGGCATCGATACGGTAGAGCGCCGGCGACGCAAGGTCGGCCGGCACTTCGACAGCGGTTGTATCGATGTGCGGTTTTTCCATTACCCCAGGCGCTCCATAATGGTCGCGGCGATCGCAGGACGGTTCATAGTGTACAGGTGCAGGCCGTCGGCGCCGTGCTCCTTGAGGTCGCAAAGCTGGCGGGCTGCATAATCTACACCAGCTGCCTGCAGGCTCTCGGGGTCATTCTCGTACTTGGCGAGAATCTTGATGACGGGGGAGGGCAGCGACGCGCCGCACATAAAGACCATGCGGCTGATCTGTGACTTGCCCATAAACGGCATGATGCCCGCGGTAATGGGCACGGTGATGCCGGCCTTGTCGGCAAGCTCGCGAAAACGGTAGAAGCACTCGTTATCAAAGAAGAGCTGCGTCACAAAGAAGCTCGCGCCAGCGTCCTGTTTTTGCTTGAGGTGCTCGACCGAGAGGTTGAGATCCTCACAGGCAATGTGGCCCTCGGGGTAGGCTGCGGCGCCCACGCAAAAGCCGGCGTCGACGAGCTCGGGGATGAGGTCGCGGGCGTAGGCGTAGTCCGAGGCGGGCTTGTCGTCCTCGGTCGCGCCGGCAGGGAGATCGCCACGCAGGGCCAGGATGTTTTCCACGCCGGCGGTGCGATACTCGTCGATCTTGGCGGCGATATCGGCGTGCGACCGGCCCACGCAGGTAAGGTGTGCCACCGAGGGCGTGTCGAATTCGCTCGTAATCATATGCGCGATGGGGGCGGTGGCGGTACCGTTGCCTGAGCCGCCGGCCGAGCAGGTGACCGAGACAAAGCTCGGCGAAAGCTTGCACAGATTGCCTGCCACTTCGCGAGCCGTGTCGAGGGTGAGCTCGCCCTTGGGCGGGAACATCTCAAACGAAATGGGCGCGGTGCCCTGGGATGCTGCCTGCTTAAAAACCTCGTCGACGCGCATATCGTGCTCCTCTAGATACGTAATAGTGTGATGTGTTGTAAGGATTCTACAGCACCACTGTGCCACGGTGGAGTTTCACTCGCTATTTGAGGATACCAATCAAAGATGCCTTGCTATCGGCTTTCTCTATAACAGAGCGGCTAATCTAGGCACGGGCTATAAAGACTGGTATTTCGCATCAAATACCAGTCTTTATAGCCCGTGGCAAATGAGCTACCCGTAAACCATGGGGAGAGGTCTGCAATTTATGCAGTTGATTGGCTGTTGAGGGTGGCAACGCCGCCTCGATAGGGTAACCTCATTGATTGGTTTCGCGACAGCAACATAACGGTAATGTCGCGGAAACACGGCGAGTCTAAGCTATGACTCGTTCGTTAGTAATCAACACCGCTTCTCACGCGGTGCCGATACGAAGGGAGTTCCGTATGGCCGAACTTACTGACCGCTTCGGGACCATGGTGTTCTCTGAGGAAGTCATGAAGGACTACCTCCCCAAGGACATTTGGAAGCGCCTTGCTGCAACCCTCGAGGGCGGTGAGCCGCTCGACCTGGATGTGGCCAACGCCGTTGCCCATGCCATGAAGGTCTGGGCCATCTCCAAGGGCGCGACGCACTACGCGCACTGGTTCCAGCCGCTTTCGGGCATTACTTCCGAGAAGCACGACAGCTTCCTGGAGCCCAACCACGACGGCACCGCCATTACCAAGTTTACGGGCAAGAACCTCATCCAGGGCGAGCCCGATGCCTCGAGCTTCCCCAACGGCGGCCTGCGTGCTACCTTCGAGGCCCGTGGCTACACCGCTTGGGACCCCACTAGCCCCGCCTTTATCAAGGACGATGTCCTGTGCATCCCCACGGCTTTCTGCTCCTACACGGGCGAGGCCCTGGACAAGAAGACCCCGCTGCTGCGTTCCATGACCGCGCTCTCGCGTGAGTCTAAGCGCGTTTTGGCGCTGTTCGGTAAGACCCCCAAGAAGGTCGTTCCTTCCGTGGGCGACGAGCAGGAGTACTTCCTGATCAAGAAGGACGCTTACCGCAAGCGCAAGGACCTGGTCATCACCGGCCGCACCCTCTTTGGTGCTGCTCCCTGCAAGGGCCAGGAGCTCGAGGAGCACTACTTTGGCGCTATCCGCCCCACCGTCTCGGCCTACATGAAGGACCTGGACGATGAGCTGTGGGCGCTCGGCATTCCCGCCAAGACCAAGCACAACGAGGTTGCTCCCTGCCAGCATGAGCTCGCACCGGTCTATGGCGAGGTCAACGAGGCCATCGACCAGAATCTGGTCATGATGGAGAAGATGAAGCTCATCGCCTCCCGCCACGACTTGGTCTGCCTGCTGCACGAGAAGCCCTTCGAGGGCATCAACGGTTCGGGCAAGCACAACAACTGGTCGCTTGGCACCGAGTCCGAGAATCTGCTCGATCCGGGCGACACCCCGCTCGACAACCTGCAGTTCATCGTCTTCCTCACCGCGGTGATCGAGGCCGTCGATAACTATCAGGAGCTCCTGCGTGCCTCCGTTGCCTCGGCCGGCAACGACCATCGTCTGGGTGCCAACGAGGCTCCTCCGGCGATTATGTCCATCTTCCTGGGCGACCAGCTTACCGAGGTCGTCGAGAAGATCATCGATGGCAAGGCTTCCGTCCATGCCACGCGCGGCGTGCTCGACCTGGGCGCCGATACCCTGCCCAAGCTGATGCAGGACAACACCGACCGCAACCGCACCTCCCCGTTCGCCTTCACCGGCAACAAGTTCGAGTTCCGTGCCTGCGGCTCCGAGCAGAACGTCTCCGACTCCAACCTGGTGCTCGATGCCGCCGTGGCCAAGTCGCTCAAGTCCTTCGCCGACGCGCTTGAGGGTACGCCCGAGGATGAGTTCCAGGACGCCGCGCTCGAGTACTGCAAGAAGGTGCTGACCGATCACCAGCGCATCCTGTTCTCCGGTGACGGCTACTCCGATGAGTGGCCCGTCGAGGCCAAGAAGCGCGGCCTTGCCAACAACAAGACCACGGCCGACGCCCTGCCCGCCTTTGTTTCCGATAAGGCCATTGCGCTCTTTGAGGAGACGGGTGTTCTGACCAAGGCCGAGGCTCAGTGCCGCTACGACTGCAAGCTCGAGAAGTACAACAAGCTCATGAACATCGAGGCCACCACGATGGTTCGCGAGGCGCGTCGTACCTATCGCCCGGTCATTACCGCCTATGCCACCAAGGTCGCTAAGGGCCTTGAGACTATTCGTGCCGCCGGCGCCGAGGCCGCCATGCAGTGTGAGCAGAACACGCTCAACAAGCTCTGCAACGGCATCACCACCATCAACGACTCCATCAAGGCG
Organism: uncultured Collinsella sp.; assembly: GCA_958346165.1. The sequence continues at coordinate 4,658 of CATVQO010000134.1, forward strand.
CTTGACGCCGTGCATCAGAAGGCTGAGGCCCTCGATGGCCAGGAGCAGGCCAACGTGTACGCGCACGAGGTCGTTCCCGCTATGGATACGCTGCGCGCCGCCGTGGATGCCATGGAGGAGATCGTGGC
>CATVQO010000135.1 GCA_958346165.1 uncultured Collinsella sp.
CCACGGTGCCGCCGATGCTCATATTTCCGAAAATGCTCACCAGCTCGATGATCACCTTAAGTGCCACAAAGGAGTGCGCCAGGCCCACTGCCAGCGGGAACAGGAAGAATACCGCTTGCTGTGCCATCACCGAATGGCGAATCTGGCGGTCGTCACAGCCAATCTGCGCCAGCACACGATAGCTGCGGCTGCCGTCGGCCACATTGGAGAGCTGCTGGATCGACAGAATCGCCGCGCATGCAACGACCAATACAAAGCCGATGTAGATGGCTAGGTAGCTAATAAGACCGTTCATTTGCGCTGCTTGCGCGTACATCTCGGAGCGTGTGATGAAGATTCCCCACGACCCCGGCTCCTTGCCGTCAACGAGCAGATTGTCGAGCACAGTGTATTTAATACTCTCGTCTGCCTCGGTCGTATCCATCCCCTGTTTGTAGTTAACGAGCAGACTACTGGAATACGGCTGCAGATTAAGTTGGGACAACAGCTCGTCGGCAACGACGACGGTGCCCCCATTACTGCCCATCGCCGAGTTGGCGATGGCCGCCGTATCTTCGTCCGACTTATCGGTTGCGGGCTTGAGCGTATGCCCGCCCAAGGTAAGGGTATGGCCGTCAGCCATATACTTGGTGTACAGGTCGACCAGCTCGCCGCCCATATCACACGTGAGCAGATACTGGTCGTGACCGATGTGCACCGGCTCCTTGCCCATCATCTGGCGCAGTTTGTTGTACTGACTTGCCGGCGTCACAGACAGGCCTGTCATGTCGGCATTGCTACCCCCGAACGCCTTGGGAAGCTTTTCGCCCATGGTCTTGCACATCTCACTTGGGGTCACCGAAGGATCCGAGCCGCCAAGCGGGTAACTCAGATACGAATCGATCTGCACATGCTCACCGGCAACATCGGCGATATTGACCTTCTTGCCGGTCTCGTCGTTGTTGTCCGCCGACTTGCCCTTAATACCGTCTGCAACGTTATCGTGATCGATACGATCGCCGTGCCATGCGGAGTACAAATCGACCGTACTATCGGCCAGCACCATTCGATCGGCCTCAGACGGATTGACATACTCTTTGTAGTAGTCGAGCGTTTCGGGCGTGTAATAGACATACGTCTGAGACACATCAACAGGGTTATAGCGCTCCAGGTTTTCGTTCATCACGTTGGCAATCGACATACCGCACGTCACCGAAGTGATGGCCAAAAACAGGAGCATCGCGATGACGCCCATCGAAAAGCACACCGTGTTGACCTTGGCCGCAAGCTGGCGCACGGTAAACATGTTGAGGCCGCGCCAATACACGCCGCGCAGGCTCTGCAGCAGCTTGATGAGCATGCCCGAGAGTCCCCAGAACAGGGCAAAGGTGCCCACGGTAACCATAGCGGTTGTAATACCAAACTGGGTCATGGCCTCTTGCAGCTTGCTGTCCGTCGCGGTTAGCGGGAACCCATCACGTAGCAGACGGTAATAGGCCACGCCCACAAGCACCACGCCCACGGCAAAGATGGCAATCGCGATCCAGGGGTTGCGTGTCTTGATGCTCTCGTTGCGACGCTCGGCACCCATAAGCTCGATGAGTTTGGTACGACGCACGGCGCGAAGGTTCAGCAGTAGCGTGAGCACAAACATTACGAGCATGCAAGCAAGGGTCAGGTTGAACGCATGCACCGAGAAAAAGAAGTGGAAATTGGCGATCTGTGTCTTAAAGAGCGAGGCCGTAAAGAACGTCATGAGCTGGGAGAGTCCCACACCCAGCACAATGCCGGCGACAAAGGCCACGACCGAAACGATCACGGTCTCGAGCGCCATGATCGTGGCGACGCGCCCGCGCCCCATGCCGAGCACCTGGTACAGGCCAAACTCCTTCTTGCGGCGTTTCATGATGAAGTTATTGGCATACACCATCAAAAAGGCCATGACACCGGCCAAAAAGTACGTCAGGTTGCCGAGCATGCTGCCCATAACCTGCGCCAAGCCCTTTTCATCGATGCCGGCGATGTCGACCTGCATCGAGATGGTGTTAAAGGCATAGAAGACCGTGACGCCCAGGGTGAGCGTCAAAAGGTAGACGAGGTAGTCGCGGCCGGCGCGGCGGACGTTGCCCCAAGCGAGTTTACAGAGCATCGGAGCCCTCACCGCCCATCATGGCAACGACCTCCATAATGCGGTCGAAGAACTCTCGGCGGTCGGTGTCGCCGCGGCGCAGCTCGGTGAAGATCTTGCCGTCGCGGATAAACAGCACGCGGCTCGTGTAGCTGGCGGCAAAGCTGTCGTGCGTGACCATGAGCACGGTGGCGCGTAGGCGGCGGTTGAGGGCCTCCAGGCTCTCGAGCAGCAGGCGAGCGCTCTTGGAATCGAGGGCGCCGGTGGGCTCGTCGGCCATAATCATGGTGGGGTCGGTGACGAGCGCGCGAGCCGCGGCGACGCGCTGCTGCTGGCCGCCGGACATTTGGTAGGGATACTTGTCGAGCACCTGACTGATGGACAGGCGCGCAGCCACATCCTGCACGCGGGTTGAGATCTCTGCCGAGTTTGTGCGGGCGATGGTGAGTGGCAGGGCGATGTTCTCGCGTGCCGTGAGCGTATCGAGCAGGTTGGAGTCCTGGAAGATAAAGCCGAGTTCCTCGCGGCGGAACTGCGAAAGCTTAGCCTGCTTCATGCGCGTCACGTCCTGCCCGTTGATGCGGATGGTGCCGCTCGTGGCGCTATCGATGGTCGAGACGCAGTTGAGCAATGTCGACTTGCCCGAGCCCGAGGCGCCCATGATGCCAACGAATTCGCCGCGGTTGACGGTAAAGCTGACGTCGTTGAGCGCGCGGGTCACGTTGCCCAGCGCTCCATATACCTTTTCGAGATGCGCGACCTCCAGTACCGGGGTCGCCATGTGCGTGGTTTGCATACCGAGTCCTTTCTTGCAATTAGTCTACGGCATCTATAGTCGCAAGAAGCCGAGTCGGCTACCATCGATATGGCTTACGCTTGCCTTACCGTTGTGTAAGGTACGGGTAGCTACCCTGCCGCGTGTTGATGTTGAGAGAGGACTCCTGTTGAAGACTGTTCATGTTGCCGCTGGGATCATTCGCAAGGAAGGATCCGACGAGCTACTGGCCGTGCAGCGCGGCTATGGCGACATGCAGGGACTTTGGGAGTTCCCCGGTGGCAAGCTCATGCGCGGCGAGACGCCCGAGGACGCCGTACGCCGCGAGCTCATGGAAGAGCTGCAGGTCAAAGTCACCAACCTGCGCGATTTCTTCACCGTCGAGTATGACTACCCCGATTTCCATCTCTCCATGGAGTGCTACTACTGCTCGCTGGCCAAAGAGTCTGGCGAGCCTCAGAAGCACGACCGCCAGCTCGATATCCGCTGGATTCCGCGCACCTCGCTTGCTACGGTGGAATGGATGCCCGCCGACAAGGAGCTTATCGATGCCCTGATTGAGCTGAAGGAAGACCGGCTCGAGGCAAGCTCCGCCGATGACGCCGCGCCCAACACAGCCGACAAGCCCGCCACCAAACCCAAGCGCGCACCTAAGCGCCGTAGCAAAAAGCGCCCCAAGCCCGGCCTACTCGACGGCATCGATACCTCGGACCTTTCCGCCGACGAGCGTGAGCTCGTGCGCCGTCGCGCCGCTATAAAAAAGTCCATGAAGGGCAACAAGCGCGCCAACACCAAGCCCGAGCTACTCGTACGTCAGCGCCTGCGCGCAGCAGGCCTTACGGGTTATCGCTTGGAATGGAAGGTTCCCGGCAAGCCCGACATCGCCTTCCCCGGCCGCAAGATCGCCATCTTCGTCAACGGTTGCTTTTGGCACCGCTGCCCCAAGTGCAACCCGAGCCAGCCCAAGCGCAACGTTGAGTTTTGGGAGGCAAAGTTCCGTCGCAACGTCGAGCGCGACCGCACCGCCGTGGCAGCACTCACTCAAATGGGCTGGACACCCATAACCATCTGGGAATGCGAGCTCAAAAAAGACCGCATCGACGCCACCATGGAAAAGGTCATCGAGCAGGTGCGGGCCGCAGAGCCGCAGCACTAGGAACGAGCCGCCCACACGCCCCACACAGGCGAGCCACATCCGCGCCACAAACCTTAGAAAGCCCTTAAGCCCCCAACCTTTCAAGAGTGTTACTCGATGGCTTTGACCTGCGGTTTCATCGTAACATCAAACCAGGTTAAGCCTTTCTTTAGCGCTTCTTTGCGACAGCCGCGGCATAATACTGCCAACGCACGGGACCTAGCAGCACACCCCGTGCGCAACCTTTTGGTGGACATCGAGGAGGCCGCATAAGCATGCATTCTTCCAATGACGCAGCACAGCAGCCATCCCTAAAACATGCAGACCTTTTCTCCTTCCCCCCGACACAGAGAAACGGCCTCCTCGACTCCCCCACCACAAAACCCAAACGCTCAACCGACCAGAGCCTCAACTTGCGAGCATCGTTCGAAAAGCTCCAAGCATCCCTAAACAAGTCATTCCCCAACCAAGCCCGGGCATACTAACACCTCATCAACAAAGTAGCCCTCACGCCCCACCCTTTCAGCCCCAACGCCACAAGGGCGACGACCTCGAGTAGGTCAACCTAGGAGGGACGAGGGCTTAGTTCCCCAATCTTTCCGCAGGGGGCAAAAAGCCTCGCCGCACGAAGTGCGCAGCGAGGCTTTTTGCATGCCCGAGGACGATTGGGGAACTAAGCCCTCGTCCCTCCCCGGGATATATAGCGAGTCGGAGTACC
>CATVQO010000136.1 GCA_958346165.1 uncultured Collinsella sp.
CCCTTGCGGTCGACGTGCATCGGACGATGCTCGGAGCTCATGGCAATGCAGTGCTCGTTAAAGTACGCGTACGGGCTGTACTGGAAGCCCCAGCGCTCGCCATCGAGCTCAATGGGAATAACGCGCAGGTTCTGGCGGGCGGGATGGGCGCCGCCGTCGGCTGCGGCGGAGCGTCCGGGATAACCCTCGTTTTCGATGCAGAGCTGGCAGGCGGGATACTTCTCGCCCGTATTCTTGGCTGCACCTGCCACAGCGATATCTCGCGGGTCCTTCTCGGGCTTGGACAGGTTGATGGTAATCTCCAGGTCGCCCCAGTTGGTTGGGGTGTTCCATTTGATGTTGCGCGCGATGGCGGCGCGGCGCACGTAGCCGGCGTCGCAGCACAGACCGTAGAACCAGTCGGTCGCGGCGCGGGGCTCGTTGACGCCCATGCGGCCGTTGAACTCCTCGTTTACAACCGAAGGCCTCGGCATCAGCGCGCCCATGATGCGCATGGCGATGCGGTCGCGGCCCGACGCCGTGTCCTCGGCGGCGCCGTTGGCAACGGCGGCCTCGGCAAGCGCGGCGAGCGTGCCCTCCAGGTCAAAGTCGGGGAGTGTATCGGGGTGCAAGAGCGAGAGTTTCTCAACTTGGAGTGCCCAAGTCATGTCGAGTGCGGGGCCCGTGGCGCCGATGCACTCCAGAATGGTGTTATACGCCCAGATGCGATCGTCCTGGCCGATCATCGATCGGTGGATAGCGTATTCGATCAGGTTCTGCGCGGCCTCGCGCACGTCGGTCATTACAGCCATGCCGCGTAAGCCCCCTTGTCAGAAATTGCGTAGTGGCGGGCAGAGCCCTCGCCCAGCCAGCCGTTCATCTTGGTGATAAAGGTGTCGACAAGCTCGAGCGGTACGAAGGCCTGGATGGTGCCACCAAAGCCGCCGCCGTGGATACGGACGGCGCCGCGGCTGTCGAGCACATGCTCGGCCAGTGCCAGGGCATACATCGAAGGCTGCTCGGAGCCCAGCTTGGCAACGACATTCTGCAGGTACATGGCAGAGCTGGCGCCGGACTCGCGCGTCAGGACCAGGAACTGGTCGATGTCACCGGCGTTCAGGGCCGCCCAGCGCTTATCGACCAGGCCGTTCTCGTACCAGTAGTGAACGGCGCGCAGGCAGGCGCGGTCGCCCAGCTTGGCGCGCAGCTCGGGGAGCTTGGCGTCAAAATCGGCAACGTCGACCTCGCACAGGCGTGCCTTGCCAAACTCGGCAGCGACGTCCTGCATCTCGCGCGGAACGGCGGCGTAGTCGTCGGTGGCGGCCACGTGGTCGGCACCGACCTTAACGAGCACGAGCGCATAGCCGTGATCCTCAAAGTTGAGCTCGAGCTTCTGGGTTTTAGGCTGAGCCTGGTCCTCAAAGTCCATGTAGGCGAGGCCGCCCAGGCACACGGCGGCCTGGTCCATCAGGCCGCAGGGCTTGCCGTAATAGTTGTTCTCGGTGCGCTGGCTCATCTGGGCGAGCGCGACGGCCTCGATGGCGGGTGCGCCCCAGAGCGTCTCCATGGCGCGACCGTATGCCGCCTCGACAGCAGCGGAGCTGGAAAGGCCGCCGCCCGAGGGGACGGAGCAGGTGAAGGCAAAGTCGAAGCCCTGGGGCTCAACGCCAAGCGCTGCGACCTCGTGGGCCATACCGCGCACGAGGCTTGCGGACGTGCCCTTCTCGGACTCTTGAATACCCAGCGTGTCGAGCGTGATCTCAAACGTGGGATAGCCCTCGTCGGCGACGCGGACCTTGTTGGAGTCGGTTGCCACGGCGATGCCGTCGACAGCGACATCGAGCGAGCCGGCGATGACGTGGCCGCCCTCGTGGTCGGTGTGGTTGCCACTGATCTCGGAGCGGCCGGGCGCGTGCACATAGAGCACCTGGCGATCGCCGATGGGCCCAAACTCCTCCTCAAACAGCTTGGTGAGCGTGGCGAGTGTCTTTTCGTCGGGGGTGGTCATCGGAGTCCTTTCCTTGGCGCGTACGGGTAAGTTTTGCGCCGTTATGAGTACGTTAACAACTTGAAGCGGCATGAACCAAGTGTTCACGATGCCGCACGTTACGGGCTATGTTAACGTACTCATAACACAACTCTTGTCACTTTTTGAGAATCTGGTAATCGGTAGAAATTCAGCCGTGAACGGTATTGCCGTATGGACTTATAAAGCAGAAGAGATGCGGATTGAAAAAGTAGAGTACGTTAACATGCGTCCGACGATAGCGGGCCTCGGCGCGGGCTAAACTCCTGCCCGGGCCGGCATTCACGCTATTCAGATCTCGCAAGGGTGAAGGTGATCCTGTGGCAAGGCGCCCGTCCAACGATACAGGTACGCGTCCGGTCTCCATGGCCGACGTCGCCCGCGCTGCCGGCGTTTCGCAGCAGACGGTTTCGCGCGTCGCCAACGGCTTGCCCAACGTTAACGAGCAGACGCGCCAGCGCGTGCAGGCCGCTATGCAAGAGCTCGGCTTTCGTCCGAGTTATGCCGGTCGCTCGCTGCGCGACGGCCGCTACCATTCGGTCGGCCTGTGCGTCAACGATGTCACCAAGTTTGGCAACCTCTCAATGATCGACGGCATCGCCAGCGCTGCTCGCGAGCATAATTGCGCTATCACGCTGGTCGAGATGTCCAAGACCGAGGAGTTTTCGCTTGCCGAGGCAACGCGTCGTATGGCAGCGCTGCCCGTGGACGGCATCATCATCGGCATGAGCCGCATGGCGCCCGATTTTGAGACGTTTGATCCACTGCCGGGCATTGGCACGGTCATCGTTACCATGTACGCGCACCCGCGGGTGACCACGGTCGACTCCGATCATTACGGCTGCTCGCTCTTGCTTATGGATCACCTGTTTGAGCTGGGTCACGAGCAAATTCGCTATATTGGCGGCCCGTCGTTCTCGGTCGACGAGCAATTTCGTCGCGCCGGTTGGCAGGATGCACTCGAGCGTAAACACATCGAGCCGGCTGAGCCGCTCGAGGGCGACTGGTCTGCCAACAGCGGTTACGAAGCCGGCAGGTACCTGGCCGAGCATGACCGCAGTATGACGGCGATTTACGCGGCAAACGATCAGATGGCAAATGGCGCGATTGCCGCGCTGCGTGATAGCGGCCTGCGCGTGCCCGAGGACGTGAGCGTGGTGGGCGTCGACGATTCACTCGATGATTTTGTGGCACACAACGAGCTCACGACCGTGCGATTCGATCTACATCAGCGCGGACGCGAGGTATTCGAGCATGCGGTTCCCGAGGCGGGTACGGCGGGCAAAACCGTTGCCATTCGTATTCCCGGCCAGCTCATCATTCGACATAGCACAGCGATGCTGCGCGCATAGTTTGTGCAGGTCAACGGCAGTATATTCCGCCTCAATTACAATCGGTAAGGATGCTGACGGATAGCCGTGGCTATGAAGGCGAGTGTTATGATAGACGGGTTCTTTTGTCTATCTAGGAGGCTTTGCCTGATGGAGATCACCAAGGATATCCGCTACATTGGCGTTAACGATCACGACATTGACCTGTTCGAGGGCCAGTACGACGTGTCCGAGAACGGTATGGCATACAACAGCTACGTTATCTTGGGCGACAAGATCGCCGTCGCCGATTCGGTTGACGCTGACTTTGTCGACGAGTGGCTCGGCAACCTCGAGGCCGTGCTCGATGGTCGTACGCCCGACTACCTGGTCGTTCATCACATGGAGCCCGATCACTCCGCCGGCATCGCTGCCTTTATGGAGCGCTATCCCCAGGCGCAGATCGTGGCCAGCATGGGTGCCTTCCGCATGATGGTCAACTACTTTGGCACCGACTTCCCCGAGCGCAAGATGGTCGTCAAAGAGGGCGATGTGCTCGACCTGGGCGGCCACAGCCTAACCTTTGTCGGCGCCCCCAACGTTCACTGGCCTGAGGTGATCTTCTCCTACGAGTCCACCGACAAGGTGCTCTTTAGTGCCGACGGCTTTGGCAAGTTTGGCGCCAACGACATCGAGGATCCCGAGGGCTGGGCTTGCGAAGCGCGCCGTTACTACTTTGGCATCGTGGGCAAGTTCGGCAAGTTTGTGCAGGCCGTGCTCAAGAAGGCCGCCAATCTGGACATCCAGATCATTTGCCCGCTTCACGGCCCCGTGCTGACCGAGAACCTGGGCTATTACCTCGACACCTACAACACCTGGTCGAGCTATCAGCCCGAGGACGAGGGCATCACGATTGCCTATGCGAGTGTGTATGGGCATCTGAAGGCTGCCGTTGAAGAGCTCGCATCTGCGCTCGAGGCCCGCGGCCAGAAGGTTTCCGTCTTTGACCTGGCTCGCGACGATATGGCCGAGGCTGTTGAGGATGCGTTCCGCTATGACCGTCTGGTGCTCGCCTCTATCACCTATCAGGGCGAGATCTTCCCGTTCATGAGCACCTTTATCCACACGCTCGCCGAGCATGCCTACCAGAACCGCACCGTGGCGCTCGTCGAGGCCGGCTCCTGGGCGCCCACCGCTGCCAAGGTTATGACTAAGGAGCTCGAGGGTATGAAGGACATCACCCTGGCGCAGAACAAGGTGACTGTGCTGGGGTCGCTCAACGACGCCTCGCGCGCTCAGATCGAGGCCCTCGCCGACGAGCTTTCCAAGTAGCGATATTTCGCTTTTAACGCTCAACCACCACAAAGGGGACAGTGAACTGCCTCCCATTTCTTGGACATCGGGAAATG
>CATVQO010000137.1 GCA_958346165.1 uncultured Collinsella sp.
TGCCTCATTCTGTGTTCCTCTCAATAGCCCGGCACGTTCCCGCACCCGTTTTCTTTAGTAGTCGAACTGGTGATAGTAGCGACGATACTTGAGGTTGTGCTTGGTGACCGTCTCGTAGTAGCGAGCCAGGCGGTCGGTCACGAGCACCGTCAGAATCCACGGGGAGACGATGACGCGGAACTCGTCGTCAAGGCCGGGGATCGCGAACTCGGCGGTGTCGATGATGTTGATGTCGGTGTCGCCGGTCACGCCGCGGGTCAGGAACGCGCGGACGCGCTCGTCGAGCTTGCGGTTCTCGTCCTCGCCCATGAACAGGAAGACCGGGACGCCCGGCTCCACGAGCTCGAGGGTGCCGTGGAAGAAGTCGGCCGAGGTGATGTAGCGGGTGCGCTTCCACTGCATCTCCTCCAGGATGCACATCGAGAACAGGATGGTCTCGCCCCACAGGGCGCCGGAGCCGATGAACATGGTGTAGGGGGCCAGGGCGTACTTCTTGGCGAGCTCCTCGGCGCGCGGCTCGAAGCGCTTGCGGATGTCGAGCATGTCCTTCCAGATATCCTTGGTCTGCTCGATAAACAGATCGAACTTGGGGAAGCAGCCGCGGCGGTTGAGCAGGCGCAGGCCGAAGCAGTCGGCGAGGTAGTAGCCCTTCTCGCAGCCGCCCGAACCATGGTCAGAAGCCATGGCGACGCAGTTCTCGGCACCCACAGCCTGGCCGATGGGGCCCTCGGGCTTGGTCATGGCGTAGACGCGCACGCCCATGCCCTTCATCTTCTTGACGGCCTCGAGGACCTCGGGGGTGGTGCCGGACTCGGAGGCGGTGAGCACGACGGACTTCTCGGTCATGCGCTTGTGGCCCATGGCGTTCCACTCGGCGGCGTGGATCAGGTAGACCTCGAGGTCGCGGTCGCCGAACTTGTTCATGAGGTACTCGAGCTGCATGAGCTCGTCCCAGGTGCCGCCGACGCCCATCAGGAACACGGCGTCGTAGCCCTCGTCGGCGACCTTGTCGGCGAGCGCGGTCATCTTCTTGCCGGTCTCGTAGAGCGCCTTGCCGTCCTCGAGATAGCCCTCCTGGTCGAAATGCATGATCTCGATCTTCTCGGTTTCCTTCATTTGTCTCTCCTTTCTGGGGTTGTTTCCACATCCCCCATGCCAACGGGCATCAAAACCCGCTTACATTCCGTAACACTCGGCCGCTTTGGCCTTAAGCGCATTGACTGACTCTTCGTAGCCCTCTGCCTTGACCTCCATTTGCTTGGAGACGGCATCAAGATACGGGTGCACGTCCCATGACTTCAGACGCTCGGCGATTATGGCCGCAATCGTCTGGAAGAACACAAGATTGGGAATTGCGCTGAGCAGCGGAGCCACCTGAGGCACCGCAACCTCGTGAGCCCTACCCTTGGGATGGGCCGTGAGCAGCACCGTTTTTGTCGTAACGTTCGATAACGCATCAGCGATATTCGCAAGACGCTCCGACCCCTGCGGATCGTCGACGATAAACACCAGATAGCCCGGAACGATCTGCATCTCGGGACCGTGGACGAACTCCTCGCCTTCGTGATGCATGGCAGGAATCTTGATGGTCTCGCTCAGCTTGAGGGCCGCCTCTTCGGCAACGCCATAGTTGGGGCCGTTGCCGACGACCATGGCGGGCGTGTGCTCAGAAAGCTCGAGCATGTGGTCTTGGACATATGCCTCGGCGGTCTTGCACATCACGGCATTGGCCTGGATAGCCTCACGCAGGTCGTCAAGACGCTGGGCAACGCCCTTGGCGTCAATCGTTCCGCGCGCCTGACCGCCGTAAATACCAAAGAGCACCAGGTACTCAACGAGCACCTCGACGCCCAGAGTCACAAAGTCCACCGACTCGACGCCCACACCGTAGTCAAGAACGATGTCAGCGTGTTCCTTGATGGGTGCCTCGACGTTTGCCGTGAGCGCAACTGCAGCCATATCGTGTGCGCGCATGTAATCGAGCGCCGCAATCGTATTGGTCGAATAACCACTCTGCGAGACGGCGATGTTGAGCGCATGCTGCGGATAGGTGTGTTCAAAATCGACGAAGGCCTCGGGCGTCACAACGGACACCTGCATTTGCAGGGCATCTTGCAGGTAATCGCGGGCGCAATCGGCGGCATGGCGCGACGAACCCGAAGCAACGATGCGCAGCGCGTCAAAAGAACCGGACTGGAAAATATCAACGAGCTGCGCTACCAGCTCAGACGAACGCTCGAGGTTTTCCCCCATACGCACATGGGCAAGCTGAACGTAATCGAGCATCTTCATCGTCTCACCTCGTAACAAAACATTAGTATTTGATACCAATCACAGTTACAGGTTACGGCTTTTTGATACCTCTTTGTCGATTAATTTATCCCCATCGGCGAACGGTCGATTTTGAACCCTGTAAGGTTGTATATACGGTCTGCTCAACAAATCAAAATTCCGTCAACTTTTCAGCCCGTTATGCAAAAAAACCAGCTAGTACGTATAGGTATATCCACCCGCATCACCGCGGTTAAACGACTTGACGTACTCGATCGCCTGGCCGCTCGCATCGAAGCTTACGCACTCCAGCGTCAAGGCAAGATCACCCTGCTCCAGTCCAAGCAGGCCGGCATCTCGTGCGCCCAGCGCTTCGATATTGAGCTTTTCCTGTGCCATAACTGGCTTTCGGCCCAGCATCTCATAGGTCTCGTACAAGCTGAAGACCGACACGTCAATATCTTCGATGGTTGGGAACAGCAGGCAGGGAATCAGCGCCGTCTCGATCGATACGGGGCTACCGTTTATGCAGTTCAGGCGTCGAATGGAATAGAGCAGGTCGTCCTCGGCGATGCCAAACAGGTCAGCGTAGTATGGCCCCGCATAACGCTTGGAACGTGCGAGAATACGGACGGACGGCTCGCCGCCCGAAGCACGGACCGATTCACGGAAACCGCCCGTGCGTTCAAAAAAAGCAGGTACTTTCTGCGCCACAAAGGCACCTTTCCCCCGAACACGGCGAATCTGCCCGCGCCGAACCAGCTCATCGACAGCGCTTCGGATGGTCAAGCGTGTCGTACCAAATTCCTCGGCGAGGTCTTTTTCGGACGGAATCATGGAACCCGTGGGATATGTACCGCGCTCGATACGCTCCTCGATGCGGCGTCGAATGCGCATATAAACCGGGGTGGCATCTACTGTTTCAGCCATTGTTCACCTGCCACGCTCCTCATGCCGTTCTCTTCGCCGTTATCGGCAAAGCGAAACTTTGTGGGCAAAATCACCGATTTGCAATGCTCCACAAAACGCATGTCCTTATCAAATTCAATCGAGCTCTCATAGAACACCGGCGTTCCCTCTTCTTGCTGGAGCAGCTCGGCCTCTTCGACGTTCAAACGCGAGATAGAGATATGCTCACGTCCATGCTCAACACGCACGCCGCCTTCTTTGAGCAAGACATCGTAAAGGCTCTCGCACTCAAAATCGTGCTCGGTAAGCGATGGGCACAGGGACAGGTTAACGTGAGCGGTCTCGATTGACGCCGGCTCGCCCTCAATAAGTCGAACGCGCTGCATGCGGAGCAAAGGAGCGCCTACAGACACCCCAAGCTTGTCGGCAAGCGCCTCATCCGCCTCGATGGTCCCGGTGGAAACCAGACGAGAAGAGGGGTGCAGACCGGCAGTCCGCACAGCATCGGAAAAGTTATACGTTTCCTGAAAGATGTTTAGCGGCTTGGGAGGACACACATACGTACCCGATCCGCGACGGCTCTCGAGCGTTCCACACGAGATGAGCCGCGTGATACCGGCACGCAACGCTGTACGCGAAACGCCAATCTCTTCGCACAGCACGCGCTCGGCCGGCAGGCGATCCCCGCCGGCAAGCTGATGGTGCTGGATATACCAAAGAATTCCCTCAACAGCACGATCTTTGGGGGGAATTGCATAAGATTCGCCTGCCATTGCACAGACTCCTCATTCAGAAACGTATGCCGCCAAAATTAGGCCAGCCCTCCCATGGCATCAAATTCGGCCTTGATCTTCTCGGCGACATTCCGATACGACTTATATAGACTTGAATCGCGTTTAACTTCGTCGGTCATAACGGGAATCTCTAATTTGGAAACCTCGTCTTTTCCCGTCTGAACCGCCACAACAACGCCCATACCAAGACACATATTACGCTTGGCAGCGTTTATTTTCGCCGCCTTGGCAGGATTTGCCAGGATACGCTGGGCAAATTCCTGTTTTGAAGTCACTTCCTCGGCCTCCGGATCGCCCGCCTCGGCTACTTCGCACTGCAACACGTCCGCATAGTCAAAAATCTTCGGCTCGCCGCCGCGCTGATGCACGGCCCACTTGCGGCGCGTGGCATCCTGGTAGATAGCCGGTAAAAACGTAAACCGCGGTGGGTCCAAAATCGTATCCGTGATGGTAAACACATCGGGATCAAAGGCATCCTGCGGGTTTTTCTTCTTGAACAGCCCCATATCAGCCTCCCGTACTAGCATTAAACAACTCAAGCTGAATATAGCACCAATTTCAAGCCGCCTCTTTACCGCATCGGTGCGCGGCGTCTATGGCTCGCTCAGCGGAAAAGTTCACGGACGAGGGCCGGGGGGGGGGGCCAGTTTTTTTTAGTTGGGTCCCCGAAAAGCAAAAAAAAAAACAAGCACCCCCGCCCCCCCCGC
>CATVQO010000138.1 GCA_958346165.1 uncultured Collinsella sp.
GCAAGCATGATGCAGGTGTCGTTGGTCGAGGTGTCGGAATCGACCGTTACCTTGTTAAAGGTCTGCTTGACGGTCGAGAGCAGCAGGGCATGAAGTGCCGCCGGCTCGACGGGGGCATCGGTGGTGATAACCGCGATCATGGTGGCCATGTTGGGCATGATCATGCCCGAGCCCTTGCACATTCCGCCTACCGTATAGACATTGCCCGCATGACCCGCAGCCTCGCTGACGTAGGACACGGCGTACTCCTTGGAGTGCGTGTCGGTCGTCATGATGGCACGAGCGGCATCGGCGCCACCGTGGGCGAAGAGCGCCTCGTAGGCAGCAGGAATGGCGGTCTCAAACGTGTCGATCGGCAGAATCTGGCCAATCACACCCGTGGAGGCAACCAGAATCTGCTGGGGCTCGCAGCCGATGACCTGCGATGCGATGTTGCACGTCTCGCGCGCGCATGCAAGGCCGGTCTCACCCGTGGCGGCGTTGGCATTGCCAGAGTTGACCGAAACGCCGGCGATGATACCGTAGCCCTTGTCGGCACCGCCCAGGTTGGCACGGCTCACTTGCACGGGCGCCGCGCAAAAGCGATTGGTGGTAAACACGCCGGCACCGGGACAGGGTTTATCGGGCACGACGAGCGCGTAATCCAGACGCTCGGGGTTCTTGCGGAACCCAGCGTGGATGCCCGCAGCTTTAAAACCAGCCGCAGCCGTAACGCCACCCTCGACGGCGCGAATCTTGATATCAAACAGCTCGGTATTCATCGTCTTCATGACTCCTTATGTCAAACAAAAAACGGACATCGGTTGGTGCGCCATGCCAGTCGTAATCATGAGACCAGCTTAAGAGTGGCGCCCCACTCGATGCCCGACTACCAAATCGTTAACAATCGAATGTGCTACACCGGGCACGCCACTGTGGGCAAGCCTCGTCGCTCGTCAAAGCCAAAGACGATGTTGGCGCACTGGACCGCCTGGCCTGCTGCACCCTTGCACAGATTGTCGATGGCGCCCGTCGCCACCAGAACGCCCGCGCGCTTGTTGAGCGCGAGGCCAATCTGGGCGGCGTTGGTTCCGACGACCGAAGCCGTCTTGGGCTGCTGGCCGACGTCGAGCACGCGCACAAAGGTGCGTCCAGCGTAGAACTGCTTGTAATAGTCGACGACATCCTCAAGAGCCAGGGAGTCGATGGCCTGCGGCGTGAGCGGCAGCGTCACCGTGGAGAGCAGGCCGCGCTTGAGCGGTGCCAGATGCGGGGTGAAGACGACGCGATCGGTCAGGCCAAGGATTTGCTCAATCTCGGGCGTGTGGCGATGCTTGCCCACGCCGTAGGCCTCCAAGTTCTCGTCAGCGCTGCAAAAATGCGTACGAGCGTTGCAGGACTTGCCGGCACCCGTCACACCGCTGATGGCATCAACGATCACGGGACCGTTCTCGGCCACCCAGCCCGCACGCACGGCAGGAGCGGCAGCAAGGCTCGTTGCGGTGGGATAGCAGCCGGCGCAGGCAACCAGCACGGGTTTGCCGTCGGCATGATCGGATGCAGCGGTCTCCAAATCCTGGGAGAACAGCTCGGGCAGACCGAAGGCGCGGGTCTTGAGCAACTCGGGGCTCGTGTGCTTGGCGGCATACCAGGCCTCAAAGGTGGCCGGATCGCTCAGGCGATAGTCGGCCGAGAGGTCAATGCAGGAGACTCCCGCGGCAAGCAGGGCGGGCACCTGAGCCATGGCCGCGGTATGCGGCACGGCCAAGAAGACGGCGTCGCAGGATTTAAGCTCGGGGGCGTCATGCGTGGTGAAAACCAGATCGCTCACGCCAGCAAAGCTCGGATACACCGCGGACAACGGCTGGCCGGCATCGGCGTTGGACGTAATGGCGACAAGTTCAAACTCGGGATGACCGAGCACGAGGCGAATGAGCTCGGCTCCGGCATATCCAGCCGCGCCGACGATTCCAACCTTCAAAGACATATCAGACTCCTTGTCTGCGATTTATGCACCGATGCGCATTTCGCAGCGGTCGTTATGAAGTGGGTTGAAACTTTAGCACCAAAAGATGCATTAACACGTAAATGGTTTACATATTCATGCATTGAAACATTCCCGACACATTCGCTTGAAGGAATTGACAAATGGAGCGGGCCCCGTATTGACCGGCGCTCCTAACGGCGCCGGGCAATACGGGGCCCGCCCATGCGAAAACCAAGTTGTTAGGATGAGCCAGCTGGCTAGAGCTCGACCGGCACCCATTCGTCGTGATTGCAGATAAAAGCCTCGGGATCCTCGACGCTAAAGAAGACGAGCGTGGGGTCGTTAGGCCCCTCATAGTGCTCGCCCAGGCGCTCTAGATGCTTCCACCCGGCTTCGCGCATTTCGTCTAAGGCCCGGTCATCCAAGCCGGCACGCCCGCGCAAGATGAGCCAGCCATGGCCCGGCCACCAACTCGTGGCCTCAAAGCGCTGATTTTGTAGCAGCTCTTGCCACACGTCTTTGGTGCGCGCTGTTACAAACCACAGCTTGCCATCCTGGATCTGCGCAAACGAAAACGGACGCACATGAGGCTGTCCGTCAACGCTCGTCGCCAAATACCATGCCGGCACCGACGTCAGATACTCCAACACCGTATTCAATCCGTCCATGTGTCCTCCTGTCGCCTGACCAGTCTTTTTGGAATGGGTAATCAATTTGGGAAATTAGAGCCCCAGGCGCTCCTCGCTGCCGTCGATATCACAGAAGCGCGCGGCGATGTTGCGGACCGAAAAGAAAGCAAGGCGGCCGTCGTTGGCACTATCGTGTTGCTCGCCAATGCCCACCATGTGCTTAAAGCCCGCTTGGCGCACCTTGTCGCTCACAACTGCATCATCCTCGAGCGCGGCCTCGCCAGTTAACACGATCCAACATTCCCCCGGCTTCCAGCCCGAGAGCTCAAACTTGGGATTCGCACTCAGCTCCGCCCACACATCCTTGTCGCGCGACGTGCAAAACCACAACTTACCGTCATCGACCATGGCAAACGAAAACGGCCTCACGCGAGGCTGATGCCCGTCGCTTGCATCGGTCGTGGCCAGATACCACGCCGGAATGCGCCTGAGATACGAACAGGCGCGCTCAAGCTGAGCCGTGCGGTCGTTGTCGGTCATAGGGACCCCTTTCTTGCGCTCGAATCGCGCCTAAACAAGTTGAAGGTTGATGACGATGACACACGCGAGCAGCAGCGCCGTCACCACCGCGGCCAGTGCATCCCCGCGGCCAAACGTAAGTGCATGCAGACGCGTGCGTCCCTGTTCGCCGTGATAGCAGCGCGCATCCATGGCAGCAGACAGCGTCTCGGCATGGCGGAACACGCCCGTGAACAGCGGAATCGCCACACTGCCGAGCATACGCACGCCGCCGAGCGGGCCTCCCGTCACGCGCGCACCGCGGCTTGCCTGCGCATCGGCCGTCTGCTTCATCTCGGTGGCGAACTGCGGCATAAAGCGCAGCGCGATACCCATAATCATGCCGAGCTCGTGCGCAGGAAGTCCCACACGCGCAAACGGCGCGAGCAGGCGCTCAAAGCCCGCGGTGAGGTCGAGCGTGGGCGTGGTGAGCGTAATGGCGCTCATGCCGGCCATCATCAAGCTCAGGCGGCACGCCATAAAGGCGGCAGAACGCAGCGAGCCCTCGCTTATCTGCAGAAAGCCGAGCTGCCACAGGATGCGCCCGCTCTGGTCGGAAAACAGGTTGAGCACCGCGACCACCACGACAATCGCCAGCAATGGTGCCATCGATGATAGGACCCGGCGCAACGGCACCCGGGACACGGTATAAATCAGGACAATGAAGATTGCGACCGAGGCCAGTCCGCAGAAGCTGCTGACTGTGAGCGTCGTGATCAGAAACACAAAGCCCAAGAGCAACTTAGTTCGCGGGTCCAGGCGGTGGATCGCACTATCGCCGGGATAGTAGCTGCCAAACGAAAACACCTCCATTAGCAGCCCTCCTCTCGCACAACCGTCTTGGATTTAGCAATGTCCGCGACGTTAGAAGAACCGTCTGGGCGACCGATCAGCAAATCTGCCAACTCGTCGGCCAACGACTCAACCGTATAGAGCCCGCCGCGACGCAGCGGCACGCCCGCCTCCGTAAGCGCCAGCGCCATACGCTGGGCGGCGGGAACGCCCAAGCCGATCGACTTGAGCTCATCGGCATGCGCAAACACCTGAGCGGGCGTGCCCTCGGCAAACACCGCGCCCTCGTTCATCACGACAATACGGTCGCAGCAATTGGCCAGGTCATCCATGCTGTGCGAAACCATGACAACGGTCAGGCCATCGCGGTGAAGTCGGTCGATGAGCCCTAGGAAATCCCTGCGCGCAGCCGGATCGAGCCCCGCCATGGGTTCATCGAGCACCAGGACTTCGGGCTCCATGGCGAGTACGCCGGCGAATGCCACACGCCGTTGCTGACCGCCCGAAAGCTCAAAGGGACTCTTGTCGCCGACCGTGGAAAGGTCGAGGCCCACGCGCGAGAGCGATGTCTCAACGCGGCGGGCAACCTCGGCCTGCGACAAGCCAAGGTTGTGCGGACCAAACGCCACGTCCTGCGCCACGGTTTCGGCAAACAGCTGACGCTCGGGATATTGAAACACCACGCCGACCTTGGCCTTAACCGCGGCGGCGTCTTTCTTGTTTGACAG
>CATVQO010000139.1 GCA_958346165.1 uncultured Collinsella sp.
GGAATGGGATGCAGTTTCCGCTTGGGACCCGATTGGGAAAGTGTGTCCCACTATTCAGCTGGATTCCGGGATGTATTTTCCGGTTGAGGCTCGTTGGGAAAGTGCGTCCCACTTTGGGGGCTGATTCTGGGACGTGGTTTCCGGTTGGCTCTCATTGGGAAAGTTCATCCCATTTCTCGGCCTAATTATGGGACGCAGTTTCCCGTTGAGGACCCTTTGGGAAAGTGCGTCCCGGTCTGGGCGCTCAAACTGGGATGGATTTTCCGGATGAGGGCTTGACGGAAAATGTGTCCCGTTCCGGGCGCTAATTGTGGGATGCAGTTTCCGCTTGCGGAGTCTCCACTCAACAGAAAACCCGGGTGGCCTGTTTTTTGGCTACCCGGGTTTTTGGGTTGTCGATATGTTCGACTGGCTACTAGTGGGTCTTGCGGCGCTTGATCAGCATGATGAGGGCTATCACTACGAGCGTTGCTCCCGCTGCTGCTGCGGTGGCGACTAGGGCGAATGTTTGGTCGCCGGTGTTTGCGAGGTTCTTCGCTGTGGTCGTAGTCTTGACCTTGGTGTCGGTCTTAGCTCCGTTGTCGGACTTGGGCTTGTCCGGGTTCGTCGGGGTCTCAGGAGTCTCGGGGTCCTTTGAGCCTTCGGAATCGGTTGGGCCGGCGGTGTTTACCAGCGTATGGTCCAGGAACCTCTTGGCGCCCGCACTTGCCTGTGAGAACAGGCGGCGCGTGCGGATTGGGGTGGCGTTCACCGTTGTGGGCGCCGTCTCCTCGGCCTCGATATTCACGAGCGTCGTGCCGGTGTCGAGGCCCACGTCGTTGTATCCCACGTGGCAGTAATACTGCGCACCGTCATCGTCTGCGGTCAGGTCAATCTCGAGCTTTGAGGCCGTTCCAGCCGCGAGGTTGCCATCGGCGCCCACGAGCTTAAACTCTGTCTCGCCGCGGCCCTTGCGGTACCACATATAGGTCGGTGCCAGCCCTGTTTCGCTATCGTCGGCACCGAGTTGCTTCACATGGCCAATCGCCGAGAGCGTCAGGTGGCTTCCCGCCGCGCGCTCAACCGAAGAGTCGTATCCAAGATCCGACCCCTCCGCAGCATCCGCCGCAGGTCCGCTCACGGTCATCGTCATGCCATCGGGCATGGTCTTGGCCGTGATGATTGCCGAGCGAATACCTGTTTCGGTCGTGGATCCATTCTTAACGGCGGCGATGGCGAATCGATACTCCGTATTGGGCTGCAGCCCATCCCACTTGAGCGAGGTCTGCGTGTTGTCGGCAATCTTCCAGCTATTGACGACCGCATCCGCCGCATTGCTCTGCAGCATGCCCACGCCGTAGCTAAAGCCACTCTTGTTTGCGAGTACATCGTCCCAGCTAAACGTAACGCTGGTCGAATCGACGGCGTTTGCCGTAAAGCCCGTCACGGCCGGCGCGTCGGGCATCTCGACGTCCTTAACGTCATAGCCCACGATCCAGAACTGGTCGGTGTCCTTGGTGCCGAGCTTGTCGCCCGAGTCTGCCTCGAACTTGTCGACATCCACCGCGTTGACGCCCAGACGCCACACAAAACCGTACTTGCCCTGCGCGGCCTCGGGCAGGTTGTCGACGGTGCCGCCGTATTCGGTCGATTCACTCGAGGAGTTACCCGTAGTAAAGCCGGCGTTGGCACCAAAGCACAGGCCGCCAAACAACTCGTGCTTTGCGAGCTTCGCGCCCATGACAACGCTGCCGTTCAGCGTCAAGCCGAGCTCGAGCTCCTGCTCCTTGCCCTCCTCGACTTCGATGGTCTGCTCAATGCTCGCCCCCGACTGCGCGGCGGCGCCGTTAAACCCATCGTGCGTGTAGGCGCGCGTTACGCCAGGCTTGCCCAGGCCAAAGGAATCCCCAACGGGAGTCTCGCCGTTGAGCGTCGTTTGATAGGTTCCGGGTTCTCCCGACCGGTTAGTCAAAAAGTAGCTGAGCGGCGTCATATTGTGCTGTTTGGCAATGCGGTCATAGGCCTCGACATTAACGACCGAGGTCTGCGCGCCGAGCGACACGGGCGCCGCCATCACGCCCTTGCCACCAGTTTCCTCATTTTCGATCTCATACTCGTAATAGACCATCGGAATCGTGTAGAGCACGGCCTTGTCACCCTCGCCGGCATGCGACTCATAGCTTACGCTTGCGCTGACCGTGCGCTCGCTCCGGTAGTCATAGCATCCCTCGGCGGCAAAATCGACTGAAGCATTCATCGCGACCAGGGGCGGACCGGTCTGCACCTCGACGGCAACGCCCAACTCGGCGCCAATGGTATAGCCCTGGGATGTCCCCGTGCCCTTTTCCTCTCCGTATGACGTGCCGCCCAACACCAGATAGCCGTATGCCTGCTCCAGATCCTCAACATAGGGCGCATCCTGCAGCACGGCAAGCACGCGCGGGCTGGTATAGACCTTGTAGCGGTCCTTGTACGTGATCTTGACGCTGTCGTTGTCGACATCGGGCAGCGCGAGCGAGATAAATGTGCCGTAGGTAGTGCCGCGACGGTTGCTCTCGCTAATCACCTGCTCCTCGCCGCGGCGCACCTTTCCGTTCTCGTCGAGCGAAAAATGCGAGGCGGTCATCCAATAGTAGTCATCGTTCTTGCGCAGGTCCTCGTCGCGGTGCTTGCCCACCACGGCGATAAAGCTCTCGTTATAGCGGTCCGAACCCGAGACGCTGCCCGCCTTGACGTCGCTGATCCACACCTGCTCTATACCCTTGTGGTCATGCTTGTTGCTGCTGTTGTATTGCTGACCGCTCATGCTCATGGTTCCGACCATGGACCCCAAGCCCTGAGCCCCGCTCTGTGCCGTGTTGCAGGCAAAGTCGCGGAACACATCGCCACCCACGAGCACCTCGTCGACCGCCAGCTGCTCGGACAGGCCGTCAAGGTTGGCAGTGGCAAGGGCAATAGGCGCCAAGGTGCACGGGTAGCGCTTATCCTGAGCGCTATCCTACCATGCGCTGTTGGGCACATGCATCAGCCCATAGGAGGCGAGGAGCCCGTCTCTGTATTCCTTACAATCGGAAAGCTTGAACTCGCCAGACTCCGAGTCAAAATACGCGTAGCGGTACAGCGCGCCGTACAGCCCCTTGCTGCCGTCAGAAGCGCCGTAATCAAAAGCGCTGCGTTGCCAGTCATAGCCCGCAAGAATAAGGCCCGTGACGGTTTCACCCGTCTTCTTTCCTTCTTCATCGTAGGCGGCAAACGTGCCGAACGTCGCATTCGCAGCGACCATGGTCTTGCCGTTCGCGGAGAGGGAGATTGCGCCCGCGTCGCCCAGAGCATCGACATGGACGAGCGCACCCTTGGATGCATCCCACGAAAACAGCTCGCAATGCGTCGACTTATCAATATTCTTCTTGCCGTAGGGTGCCGAGACCACGATGGCGAGGTCATCGCAAAAATCGCGATCGAGGTCGCCGGCCGCTAGCGAAACGACAGGAGCTGACTGAAGCTGCGTCCAGGAGTCGTTCCCGCCCTTGTTGTGCGTGGTGTAGTCCGCGGCGTTACCGGCATCGATCTTGACGACGCTTTGCTTCCAGTTGCCGCCCTCCAAGTCATACATGTCGACTACAGCCTTGCGCACGCCGTTCTCGTCGACATAGCAGCCCGCGTAGACAAAAAGCTCGTCGACGCCGTCGCCATCGACATCGCCCGCCTCGACATCAAAGACGGCGTCGTGCTCTTGCAGGTAACCGGCATCCAGGTACTTAAAACGGCCTTCGTACATCATAATTAGTGTTGACCGTCACCGGCAGGTGTGTGTCGAGAGTGCGCGTACGCCCGTTGCTAAACGAGTAGAGGACCAGCTCAACCTTTCCGGCGTATGACTTGCCGTCAATCGTCGTGGAGGAACTGTCGCCGTAGGCACGGAGCTCGGCAACGCGGCTCTTTTTGCCCGTGCTGGCGTCGCTGCAGAACTCAACACTCGTGGCGTGAATGCCCGAGAAACCATTGTTGTGTTGGCGAGTACTGTTGAGGACTCATTGTTGCTTAGGTACGACCAGGTGCCGCCACCGTAGTCGCTATGCTTGTAGAGATCGCTGTTCGTATCGAAGTTGTTGACGTTTTGCCAGAACTTTGCGGCGCCCCACACACTTCCATAGCCATCGGTGAGTTTGCTGCTGCCGCCAATGTCACCGCGCTCGACGTTCTCGAGCTTGTCGCGCAGAGTGTAGCGATTGCCATGGCTACCGTTAGCTGCCATATAGACCTCGCTGCGCGTGGCAAACGTCGTGGGGGTATCAGTGGAATAGGGGCCAACGGTATCGGCCGGAATGTCCTCGCTCGTGCCCAGACCCAGGGCTTGATAATCCTGCTCGGTCATATCGGTGATTGCGGGCGCGTCTGCCGCCTGGGCAACCTGGGGCGTAGCCGTGAAGCAGGCGACGCTCGTGGCGATCAACGCAGCAAGCGCCGCCGTCCCAACAAGCGGGATTTTCGACAGCCTACGGATACGGGGGTGTGGAACGTACATGAGGGACCTCGCTTTATTCGAGTGGAGTGGACTCATTTTTGCAAATGATACATCCGATGCCCGATATCACGTGTCTCATTTTCGCCAACGGCGTGTCCCATTTTTGAGAATCCGAGATGCCGCGGAAATCTTATCCCAGCTCAAAGGCCATTTCTGGGATGTATTTTCC
>CATVQO010000140.1 GCA_958346165.1 uncultured Collinsella sp.
TCTCGACCTTCCCGCTGGCGTCGACATCGACATCAAGCTCTAAGCGATATCGCTCTTAGCTTAAAGAGCCCCGCTGCCATTACGGTAGCGGGGCTCTTTTGTTTTGAATGGTGGCCTTGGGGGTCCGGATAATGCGGCCGAATGGGTGGCTATGGCGTCTTATTTACCCATGGGGCGCAGCGATGCCTCCTCAAAATGGAAGGATCGCAAGTTGTCTTCTGTCTCGATGCACGCGCGACCAAAGTCATCGACCGTTTGAAAGATGCCACGCGCCAGCTCGTCCCCAGCGGGGGAACGGGCGAAAACGTGATCCCCAATCCAATTGAGATGACCGATATATTCGCCGTGGACGGGCGCGAGCGGTCCGGCGTCTTCTTCCATGGCGTTGAGACGCTCTGTCCATGTGTCTACAGCGTTCACGACCGCGTGATAGACCTCCTTGAGTAGCACATCGACGGCGGGAACATTCTCGTTGAGGTCCGAGAGACCGATTGCCGGCAGGCCGCCATCGGGAACCTCCGCGGGCACATAGTTCACGTTAACGCCGATGCCACAGACCGCAAAGGGGTTGCCTTCGTTATCGCGTGCGGCCTCGACCAGAATGCCGCCGAGCTTGCGTCCTCGCGCGATCAGGTCGTTGGGCCATTTGAGGCCAATCTCGTTTGCAAGACCCTGCTTTTCGAGCGCCTCGAGCACCGCTAGGCCGCTGACGGCGGCAAGACCAGAGTACTTTGCAGGATTAACGCATGGACGCAGGACAATCGAAAGCAATAGGTTGCCGGCGGTTGAATCCCACTTGTGGCCGCGCCGGCCGCGTCCTGCTGTCTGAGCCCGGGCGGCAAGTCCTGTGCCGTGCGGCGCTCCTTGTTTTCCTGCTTCGAGCAGGTCATCGTTGGTCGATCCGGTTACGTCGACTATCGTTAATTGGGCATCCATAGCGGCTGCTACCTCCTTAATGAATAAGTGAATAACGCAATGGTGTCGAGAGACAGACACAATGTGAAGCCTTTGTCGCATTTGGACAATTTAATGTTAACACGTCAACAACGACTGAAATGCGCTATCCTCTCTTGGTCGATGTAAACACGTCAACAACTCAAAGGAGGTTAGTGATGGGTTTCACGATTCTTGGAACAGGCTCGGCGCTTCCTGCGCGCAGCGTTTCCAATGACGAGCTGTCCGAGTTCCTCGATACCTCGGATGAGTGGATTTTTACCCGCACCGGTATCAAGAGCCGCCACGTCTGCACCACTGAGTCACTCGACGACCTTGCCGTAGCGGCGAGCGAGCGGGCACTCCAGGTATCCGGAATCGACGCGATCCAGCTGGATCTGATCGTCTGCTCGACGACGACGGGTGACCACCTTGTTCCCGCTGAGGCGTGTGCCGTTGCTGAGCGCCTGGGTGCCACATGTCCTGCCTTCGACGTTTCGGCGGCTTGTGCCGGCTTCGTATTTGCGCTCGATGTCGCCGAGGGTTATATCGCCCGCGGTCGCGCCAAGCACGTGCTGGTCGTTGCCGCCGAGCAGATGACGCGCGCGCTCGATTGGACCGACCGTGCCACGTGCGTGCTCTTTGGCGATGGCGCGGGTGCTGCGGTCATAGGGGCTGGGGGAGAGAATCCCCTTGCCGTTGAGCTTTCGACGGCGCCCGACGTCGAGACCTTGCGCGTTCCCGGTCTGGTCGGCACCTCGCCGTTTAAGGCCTCCGCAGAAAGCGAGAGTGTGCTGTCCATGAATGGCCGCCGCGTGTTCAAGTTTGGCGTCAACGCCATCTGCGACACGGTCCATATGCTTGCGAGCGATGCGGGCATTTCGGTCGAAGACATCGACCATTTTGTATTCCATCAGGCTAACGAACGAATCCTGAGTCAGGCGGTCAAGCGCCTCGGCGTGCCAGACGAGCGCGTGGTTCGAACGCTGCGCGAGACCGGCAACATTTCGAGCGCCTGCATTCCCTTTGCGCTTGATCGGCTGGCACGCACCGACGCGCTGAAAGCGGGCGACACCATTGCCCTCGTTGGATTTGGCGCCGGTTTGGATATAGGTGGCTATCTGCTTCGTTGGAAGTAGTCGCACATAGGAAATAAAAACGCCCCTAGGGCACAAACAAAGGAGAACTACCATGGCAGATCAGAAGACCTTCGAGCGCGTTTGCGACGTTATCCGCGAGACCGCTGGCCTTGACGACGTCGAGATGAAGCCCGAGTCCACGCTCGAGGAGATTGGCCTCGACAGCCTGGGCACCGTCGAGATCCTCGTCGCCGTCGAGGACGAGTTTGGCATTGAGCTCGATACCGAGGAGAACCCCAAGACGGTTGGCGAGTTCGCCGATACGGTCGAGGCGGCATTGGAGAAGTAGAGATGCTCAAGACTCCTCTCTGCGAGCTGCTCGGCATCGAAAAGCCCGTGTTCCAGGGCGGCATGGCCTGGATTGCCGATGCTTCGCTTGCCTCGGCCGTGTCCGAGGCCGGCGGGTTGGGAATCATCGCGGCCATGAATGCCGACGCCAACTGGCTGCGCGATCAGATTCACGAGCTGCGCACCAAGACGGATAAGCCTTTTGGCGTGAACGTCATGCTTATGAGCCCGTTTGCCGACGAGGTCGCACAAGTGGTGATTGATGAGCGGGTGCCCGTTGTGGTGACCGGCGCCGGCAATCCCACCAAGTACATGAAGGCCTGGAACGATGCAGGCATCAAGGTCATACCCGTCGTGGCTTCGGTGGCGCTGGCGCGTCTCGTGGCGCGTCGCGGAGCAACTGCCGTGGTTGCCGAGGGCACCGAATCAGGCGGCCATATTGGAGAGACCTCGACGATGGCGCTGGTGCCGCAGGTTGTCGATGCGGTCGATATTCCCGTGGTTGCAGCTGGCGGTATCGCCGATGGCCGCGGTGCGGCGGCCGCCTTTATGCTCGGCGCTGCCGGCGTCCAGGTGGGAACACGCTTTCTGGTCGCAAACGAGTGCACCGTATCCGAACAGTACAAAGAGCTGGTGCTCAAGGCGGGCGACACGTCGACGCGTGCGACCGGTCGCTCGACGGGACATCCGGTTCGCGCCCTCAAGAGCCCCTTCACCAACGCGTATGCCAAGAACGAGGCGGCGGGCGCAAGCCCCGAGGAGCTCGGGGCCATGGGCACGGGCGCGCTTCGTAAAGCCGCAAAGGACGGTAATTACGAAGAGGGTTCGTATTTGTGCGGACAGATTGCTGGCATGGTCAACGAGCGTCAGAGCGCACGCGAAATCGTCGACGATCTGGTCGATGGCGCCGAGCATGTCCTGAAGGGTGCGTCCGCATGGGTAGCGTAGCGTTTTTGTTTGCCGGTCAGGGTGCCCAGCACCCCGCGATGGGCGTCGACCTCATCGAGGCATCACCGGCGGCCGCCGAGGTGTTCGCCATTGCCGATGAGGTACGCCCGGGGACCAGCGAGCAGTGCCGGAGCGCCTCCAAGGAGGAGCTCTCGCAGACCGAGAACACGCAGCCGTGCGTGTTCGTTCACGACCTGGCAGCGGCTACCGCCCTGCGCGAGCGCGGCGTGGTGCCTGCCGCCTGTGCGGGATTCTCGCTGGGCGAGGTCGCCGCGCTCACCTTTGCGGGGGCATTCGATACTCGAGCGGGCTTTGAGCTCGTGTGCGAGCGCGCGGCGCTGATGGCCACGGCTGCCGAGCGCCATCCGGGCGGCATGCGCGCCGTCATCAAGCTCGATGCGGCGCAAGTTGAGGGCCTGGCAAAACAGGCAGGCGAGGACTGCTGGCCGGTCAACTACAACAGCCCCCAGCAGACGGTTGTGGCCGGAGCGCCCGATGCGTTGCGGACCCTCGACGTCCTGGTAAAAGAGG
This sequence comes from uncultured Collinsella sp., assembly GCA_958346165.1. The sequence continues at coordinate 3,840 of CATVQO010000140.1, forward strand.
CTGGTGGTCGCGCCATGAAGGTCGCAGTGTCGGGTGCATTCCATAGCCCCTATATGGCCGAGGCGACTGAAGGGCTGGCGACGTATATCCAAGCCGGCCACGCGCCGTCCCCGTTGCTCATTCCTGTTATGGCAAACATGACGGCGGCGCCCTATCCGGCCGATCCGCAAGCGGCATCGGATGTGCTGGCCAACCAGGTGAGCCATGCCGTGCGCTGGGCCGACACGCTGCATGCTCTGCAGGATCAAGGCATCGACACGTTTATTGAGGTCGGCCCCGGTAAAACGCTGTCTGGCCTGGTCAAGCGTACGTTGAGCGACGTTCGTGTGTATTCGTGCGAAACGGCCGAGCAGGTCGCAGCTATTGCCGACGAGCTCGCATAGCCCACAGGGCTGTAACCCGAAAGGAACGACATGGGCAACTTGAACAACGGCGCGCTCGAGCGCGACGGATCGCGCCGCGTCGCGCTGGTCACGGGCGGCTCGCGCGGCATCGGTCGCGCTTGTGCCGTGGGCTTGGCGGAGGACGGTTTTGATATCGCCGTCGTCTATGCCGGCAGCGTCGATGCGGCGCGCGAGACGTGCGAAGCCTGTGAGGCGGCTGGCGCCACGGCGCGCGCATATCAATGTGACGTGGCCGATCCCGCTGCCGTCAACGCGTGCGTGGAGGCGGTCCTCAACGACTTTGGCTCCATTTGGGCGCTCGTCAACAACGCCGGCATCACGCGCGACGGCTTGCTCATGCGTATGGGCGACGATGCCTTCGACCGCGTGCTCGATGTCAATCTCAAGGGCACGTTCAATA
>CATVQO010000141.1 GCA_958346165.1 uncultured Collinsella sp.
CCGCCCCCGGCATGTCGTCGACGCCTTCGGCTCAGTCTCATATCCGCGGATACCGTTCTGCCGGCCCGCACTCCATTCCTTCGGCGGGGTTCCCCAAGTCTGTCGAGGCGCATGCGGAGGGCTCCGCGCGCACAGCGAAATAGGGGGTGTCCCCGAAGGCCGCCCGGCTCGCCGGGACGGGGGCTATGTCTATTCCGCGCCCTCCCGGCACATCATGCCGAGGGCCCAGAGCCACCTCACGAGCTCGGCCGCGGTGGCCGCGTTGGCCTTCGCCTGGGGCATGCCGCGGGCGAGCATCTCCTCGCGCCGCCGCAGGAGCCGCTCGGACCCCTTCCTCCCGTGCATCCTTATCTCGAGGGGCACGCCCGTGTCCCTCGGCATGAGCTTCGGCTGGTGCCGCGCCGCGGCGTAGCACCATGAGCCCTCAACGGCCAGCTTCCTCACGAGCGCGTTGCCCGCGCCGCTGATGCCTCCGAGCCGCACGGAGTCGCCGCTCGACCTCTGACTCGGCGCGAGGCCGAAATAGGCCGTGACCTGCCTTCCGGAGCGGAACCTCGTGAAGTCGCCGACCTCGGCCGAGAAGGCCGCGGCCAGCGCGAAGGCGCAGCCCTTGATCGACTGGAGGGCGGCCACCTCCGCGGCGATCGGGCTGGCATCCGCGGCGGCCCTGTACTCGGAGAGCAGGTCCGCCCGGGCCTCCGCCGCGGCCTCGGCCTCGTTCCTCAGGGCGGCGAGCGTCCGAACCCCGCCATCGTCCTCCGGCCTGACCTTGTCGAGCCACCTCAGGAAGTCGTAGGTCCAGTACTTCCTCGGGTTGCCGGCGGGCGTGGTGCCGCCGTAGACGAACCCGCGCTTTCCGAGGAAGGCGAGCAGCCGCTGCTTGGCGGTCGCCAGGCGCGCGGTCGCCCCGTCGTAGGCGCCGGCGAGGTCCCTGATGCCTTCGACCTCGGGGGAGGGGACCCATACGGGGGAGATGTCGTGGGCGAGTATCGCCTTGGCCATCCTGGCGGCGTCGTTCCTGTCGTTCTTGGAGGCCGAGTCGGCGGCCGACCTGGGGATCTTCGAGACCGCGGCGACGACGCACTCGACGCCGAGCCCGGCGAGCTCCCTTTGCGGGGCGAAGCCGAGGTAGCCGCTCTCGTAGGCCGCGAGCGACGGCCCGGGGAACCCATCCATCCACCCGGCGATCTCGCCCCAGGGGTTGCCGGGGAACCTCCTCGTCACGGCCTCGCCGGTGTCCGCGTCGAGGGCGCAGACGGTGGTCGACCTCAGGTGGACGTCCATCCCGAACGCGGTAGAATACTTTGGCATGGGAGCCTCCCAACCTCGTTGCGGCGCGGCTGCGCCTATGGCACTTCAACATCATTGTCGCAGCCCCGACCCGCGGTCACGAGCGGGGGCTCCTATCTTTTTAGTGCCCTCGGATTGGGTCATAGTGTCTGTCGGTGCCAAAACACCGGCGTTGCCTTGGCTGTCAATGTGGCACTTGGGGACGTTCCTTTTGTGCCGGCACCTGGGGACGTTCCTTATGTCAAGAAGTTGTTACAAGAGGGATAGGTTGCCTTACGCCAATCAAAAGTTGCGGTGAGATAGTTCTTGAATTGGCCTTTTTGATGGCTAAACAGGAACTATCTCACCGCAACTGCGTTGAGCGTTTTTTGGCGGCTGGTTTACTTGCTTGCGAACAGCCAGATGAGGACGATCACCAGAATCACGGCGACAATGCAGACGATGGCTCCGGTGAATTTGATGCGTGAGTCGCGGGTGCGCTCGCGCACGTCGTCCTCGGCGGCTTCGAGTTGAGCCACTTCACGCTCAGTTTCGGCGTGCTCGGCCTTATCGCGGGCCAGGGAGCCCGCGAGCGATTCGGTAATCTCGGGATGGTCATGCACCTCGGTCGCCTGCTCGATGATCGACTGTGCGTGTGCGACGTCCGCCTGGGCATTGGCAATAGCCTGCTCTTGCTCTCGACGCGCCTTGTCCTCGGCGGCGATCTTCTCGCGCAGTTCGCGCTGGCGCGTTGCGGCGGCGGCTTTTGCGGTCTGCAGCTCGTCGCGCGCGGCATCGGCCTCGGCCGTCACGGCCTGATGGGCACGCTTGGCGTCGGCGATGGGGGCTTGCGCCTGCTCGACGGCGTGCTCGGCGGCCGCGAGCGAGTGCTCAAGATCGGCGGTGATGTTCGGGACATCTTCCTCGGCTTTGCGCAGGGCATCGGCCGTGTCGGAGATCTGCATCGAAAGCTCGCTGGTGCGCACCGTGTAATTGGCGGGATTCGCCGAAGGATTGCGCTGCAGCTCGGCATACTCGCGGCGCAGCGTTTCGAGTTGAGCGCGCGTGGCATCGACGGTTTGCTGCGCTGCGGCAACGCCGGCGTCGCGCTCGGCTTGCACCTTGTCGCGGATGCGCTTGGAATCCTCGAGGCGTCGAACGAGGCGGTTACCGGTTTCGCGCGAGCTTGCTTCGCGCGCCTCCACGGCATCGAGTGCGGCTTTGAGACGCCGCTCGGTGGCATCGTCCTCTTCTTTTATTTGCTCGAGCTGCGCCTTGAGCTCTGTTGCCTTGGCAGCATGGGTATCGCGGCCGATTTCTGCCGCCGCGGCGGCCTTTTGTGCCGTGTCGATAGTCTGGCGCTGCTCGGCGACGATTTGGTCGTAGCGGCCTGCGATATCCTGACGCGTCTCGAGTTCCTCGCCTTGATCGGCGATGCGCTGCTCAAGTTCGGCCAGGTGGGCACGGGCGTCCGCGAGTGCCTTCTTTGCGGCGTTCATCTCGCGCATGGCCGAGGCACCCTGGGCGATAAAGGCGCCCACGGCGCTGGCGGTGTTTGAGACGGCGCCTCCCAGATCGCGGCTGGCTGCGGGGGCATGCGGGGCGGTCGGGTGGGCGGCGTTTGCCGTGCCCGCATCGGGCGCCTGTGACGTGGCGATGCTGCCGGTGCCGCCCTCGACCACGGAAAAGCCGGCAGCGTGCGGGTCGACTGCATCGGCGCCAATGGTAGGGTGCTCAAGCTGCAGGAACGAGGGCAGGGTGCTGCCTTGGTCGGCAACGGGGGTCTCGCCGGGCACGAAGGTCGAGGCGGCCTCGGCGGCCTCCTCTTCTTCGGCGTCAATATCGGCGTCGGCCACGGCGTTTTTCATCGCTTTGACGGCATCCATCATGGAGTCCATGACGGCATCGAGCTCTTCTTCCGAAGACACCTCGATAGGGCCTTCTGCTTGCGGGGCGGCGTCCTTTTCGGGGGCGTCGTCCTGAGCGGCCGAATCGTCGTTTTGCTCGTCGGCATTTTCGGCCGTAGGGATTTCCGTCGCAGCGCCGTTATCCAGAGTGGCGTCGTCGACGTCGGTATCATTGCAGGTCGCAGCGTCAGTATCTGCGGCGACGTCTGCTGAATCATCAATATGCTGTTGAGTCTGGGGGTCCGGCTCGTCTGTCATAGGCATGTGCTCCTCATCGTTGTTTGTCACCCTATGATAAAGTCTCGCGCCGACATCCCGCGCCCCGCAGCAAAGTTTCAAAACGTGTTCGATGACTCGCTTGGATAGCAAAAATTCGTCCTCTAAATTCAGTTTACGCTTGACATTCCCTTCGCCGAATGACGTTGCGCCGTTCGCCTGGTGCGGTCTTTATTTTTCACTTGAACCCGCTAAAGTTGCATTTCAGCTTTTGGCGCGTGAAGTTGGATACGCGCAGTCGGCGGGCGTGCCCGTCGCGATTCGAAAGGACTTTGTATGGGACTTTTCACTGGTAAGACCGTGATCGTCACCGGCGGCGGCAAGGCCACGCTTAAGGACGGCTCCGCTGGCTCCATCGGTTACGGCATCGATATCGCTTTTGCCAAGGAGGGCGCAAACCTCGTCATTACCGGTCGCAACGTTGCCAAGCTCGAGGCTGCCAAGGAGTCCCTCGAGGCCGAGTACGGCGTCAAGGTTCTGCCTGTTCAGGCCGATGTCTCGGCTGGTCAGGACAACGAGGCCGTTGTTCAGAACGTCATCGACAAGGCCATTGAGGAGTTCGGCCGCATCGACGCCGTCGTCAACAATGCTCAGGCCAGCGCCTCGGGCGTGACCATCGCCGACCACACCATGGATCAGTTTAACCTGGCCATTTACTCTGGCCTGTATGCCACCTACCTGTACATGCAGAAGGCCTATCCGCACCTGAAGGAGACCAAGGGCTCCGTGGTCAACTTTGCTTCGGGCGCCGGCCTGTTTGGCAACTACGGCCAGTGCAGCTACGCCGCCGCCAAGGAGGGCATCCGCGGCTTGACCCGCGTTGCCGCCAACGAGTGGGGCAAGGACGGCATCAACGTCAACATCGTGTGCCCGCTTGCTTGGACCGCTGCGCTCGAGAACTTCCAGGATGCCTATCCCGAGGCGTTCAAGGCCAACGTCCATATGCCGCCGGCGGGTCATTACGGCGACGTCGAGAAGGAGATCGGCCGCGTGGTCGTTCAGCTCTGCGGCCCCGACTTTAAGTACATGAACGGTGAGACCGTCACCCTCGAGGGTGGCATGGGCCAGCGGCCCTAACAGTTACGCGGTTCTACGAACCGCGTAACCAGTTGACGCTGCAAACCCGCCAGAGCGGTAATCTGCCTTTCAACTTCGGCGGCATGACCAGAAGGTCAATGCCGCCTTGTTTCA
>CATVQO010000142.1 GCA_958346165.1 uncultured Collinsella sp.
ATGGGGCTGTTCCAGGTTGCCGACCTTGCCGACGCCTCTCCCTATCAGCTCTCGGGCGGGCAAAAGAAGCGTGTTGCGCTGGCTGCGGTGGTGTCGATGAACCCGGATATCTTGGTCCTCGACGAGCCTACCAATGGGCTCGACGAGGATTCATGCGACATCGTGGTCAATTTCTTGCTGGCTTATGTCGCGGCGGGTAAGACGGTCTTGATGAGCACGCATCACCAGGATTTGGTGCGACGCCTGGGTGCCCGTGCAATCTATATCGATCGATATCACCATGTGGTCGAGGCATCTTCGTCGTCGTATGGAACCGAAAGCGGTGCTACGGACTAGTTGCTGCGTAGAGCGTGCGTAGCCGTCCGCGCGGCTTTGCCGTGATGGTATAGTTATCCAGGTTTTTTATGGGGGTGGCTATGCCAAGTTGGAACATTCATATCGCTCAGACGGAGCGTTTGCTGGAGCGCACCGGTGCACTTGCCAATAGCGTGCGCGACCGCAATGCCTTTTTGTTTGGCTGCGTGGTTCCGGATATTTTCGTGGGCTATATGGTCCCTGGCATCGCCGATCCCATCCCGTACCGCATTACGCACTTTGCCAAGCCCGAGCCTATCCCTAAGCCGCGTGAGCACGAGTTCTGGGATACCTATGTGGCACCGTTGCTTAAAAGTTCGCCCACCGGTGCGCCAGCCGCGGCGACCTCGATTATCGAGGAGCGCGAGCGACTGAATCGCGTGCACTATCCCCAGCGCTACAGGGATGCTGAGCCGGTTGTCGGTCCCGGCGCTCGTGAGTTCTCGCTTGCGTCCGAAGATGTGGCGCAGTCGTTGCTCGATTTGACACTGGGTGTCTGGTCGCATCTGGTGGCCGATACCGTATGGAATACGCGCGTGAATCAGTACCTGGAGGCGCACGGCGGCAAGCCGTGCGAGGAGTTCCGCATTAAAAAGCAAGGCGACTTTGACTGGTTCGGCAAGACGCTCGGCATTGTTTCGATTCCGCGCGCGACCGATCGCCTGTATACTGCGGCGACGCGTTTTGGGCAGTATCCCATCCATAAGGAGTATGTGCTCAAGACCATCGGCGTTATGCACGAGATCGTGCGCGAAAACCCCGGCGAGCCCGACCATCCGCCATACCGCCTGCTGACCGAGAAATTCTTCGACGCAACGTTTACCGAGGTCATCGAGCTGACCGAGGCGGGCTTTGCGGCTCGCGTTGCCGCTTCTGACGTCCCCGCAGTCCCCCTGATCGCTAGCTGCTAGCCGGCCGGCTTGACGGTGAACAGTTCATCCCAATTGACCAACGGCTCCCGTCGCAGGCGTCTTCGGTGGTGCGCTCGGCATCGGAGAGGCTTGCGACTGAACGCAAATCGATGAGGCGGCATATGAAGAAGGTCTTAAAAAAGCCCGGAAGGCAATGCCTTCCGGGCCCTTTGCAATGCAAATCTGCTTGCAAGTACGATTTAGCGCACCTGAGCGACGTAAGCGACGTTGGTCGAGGAGACCTTGTCCTCGAGCTGGACGCTCATGCGGGGATCGCCGGCGGTAGCGACGGTCAGATCGCCGGCCTCGACGTAGCCGAGCTCCTTAGCGGTCTCGATCGCCTTGACGATCGTGCCGTTGACGGTGCCCTGGGTAATCTCGGCCTGGTGCGGGATAACGCCCCAGTACATAATCATCTGCTGGACGGCCCACTCGTGGCGGGAGAACGCGCAGATCGGCATGTTGGGACGGAAGTGCGAGATCAGGCGAGCGGTGCGACCGGTGGTCGTCGGCACGGTGATGCACTTGGCGCCAACGGTGGTAGCCATGTTCACAGCGGACATACCCACAACGTTGTTGACGACGCGAGTGCCGTGAGCATCGGCCGGAACCTCGAGCGGAGCGTGAGCCGGGAGGTACTTCTCGGTCTCGAGAGCAATGCTGGCCTGCATCTTGACGGCCTCGACCGGGTACTTACCGGCAGCGGACTCGCCAGAGAGCATAACGGCGTCGGTGCCGTCGTAAATGGCGTTAGCAACGTCGGCAACCTCGGCGCGCGTCGGGCGCGGGTTCTGCTGCATGGAGTCGAGCATCTGCGTAGCGGTGATAACGGGCTTGTAGGCCGCGTTGCACTTGGCGATGATCTCCTTCTGGATGTGCGGAACGAGCTCGGGCTTGATCTCGATGCCCAGGTCGCCACGGGCGACCATGATGCCGTCGGAAGCCTCGAGGATCTCGTCGAAGTTCTCGACGCCCAGGGCGCATTCGATCTTCGGGAAGATCGTCACGTGCTCGCCGCCGTTCTCGCGGCAAAGCTCGCGGATGCCGCGGACGGACTCGCCGTCACGGATGAAGGAAGCGGCGATGTAGTCGATGTTCTCGGTCAGGCCAAAGAGGATGTCCTGACGATCGCGCTCGGTGATGGCGGGCAGCGAAATGTTGACGTTGGGCATGTTGACGCCCTTGCGCTCGCCGATCAGGCCGTCGTTCTTAACGACGCAGGTCATGTCCTGGCCGTCGACGGACTCGACCTCGAGGGCAACCAGACCGTCATCGATCAGGATAAGGGAGCCCTTCTCGACCTCGGAGGGCAGAGCCAGGTAGTCGAGGGAGATGTGCTCAGCGGTGCCGTGGAAATCCTCGGACGTGGGCTGGGCGGTGACGACGATCTTATCGCCGGTCTTGACGGCAACCTTCTTGCCATCGACCAGAAGGCCGGTGCGGACCTCGGGGCCCTTGGTGTCGAGCAGGATGCCGACGGGCAGACCGAGCTCCTTGGAAATACGACGGACGCGCTCGATGCGACCGTGGTGCTCGTCGTAGGATCCGTGCGAGAAGTTAAAACGGGCGACGTTCATGCCCGCCTTGATCATCTCGCGGATGGTCTCGTCGCTATCGCAGGCGGGACCCATGGTGCATACAATCTTGGTGCGCTTGTACATTCAGACCTCCATCTGACATCGTCTTGCGCTGATAGATAAACCATAAGAAATAAAACTGAGATGATTATAACGAAATGCCGACCGAATACCCCAAAAAATCGACCGTATGCCGAATTAGAAGTTCATTTTTTGCGAATAAACGGTATATGCAAAAACTTTACCAACCGTTCTAACCGCTGCTATCTGGGCGATATTTCAGTTTGATGATGCACCGAAGAAAAAACGTTTTATCAATGTCGAACATCATACGGTCTGCATCGTTGCACTCGAGCCGTGTTTCCAATTGGAATGTTTTGGCTAGACGCGCCGCTTTGGGGTACCATAGCTCCACTATCAACTGCCGCTCAGCACGGCAGCCTTGATGAGCCCTTGCCCTTCTCCTGGGAATTATGATCGGGCATCAATCTGCTGAGTGGCCCGAATCCCAGGAGGGGACTCTATATGCAAAAGGAATACCTGTCCGCCGCGGCGGAGGTGCTCAGCGACCAAGGTGTCGATGAGGACCTCGGCCTGAGCAACGACGAGGCGTCGTCGCGCCTCGCCAAGACAGGCCCTAACAAGCTCGAGGAAGCCGAGAAGACGCCGTTGTGGAAGCGCTTCTTTGAGCAGATGGCCGACCCCATGGTCATCATGCTGATCGTTGCCGCCGTCATCAGTGCACTCACGGGCATGGTCAAGGGTGAGGCGGACTTTGCCGACGTCGCCATCATCATGTTCGTCGTTATCGTCAACTCGGTGCTGGGCGTGGTTCAGGAGGCCAAGAGCGAGGAAGCTCTCGAGGCATTGCAGGAGATGAGCGCCGCGCAGTCCAAGGTGCTGCGCGACGGCAAGCTCGTGCACCTGCCGAGCGCCGAGCTCGTGCCCGGCGATGTGATCATGCTCGAGGCGGGCGACTCCGTCCCGGCCGACTGCCGCGTGCTCGAGAGCGCCACGATGAAGATCGAGGAGGCCGCCCTTACCGGCGAGTCCGTGCCCGTCGAGAAGCATGCCAACGTGATCGAGCTCGCCGCCGGCACCGACGACGTGCCGCTCGGCGACCGCAAGAACATGTGCTACATGGGTTCCACCGTGGTGTACGGTCGCGGTCGCGCTGTCGTGGTCGGTACCGGTATGAACACCGAGATGGGCAAGATTGCCGGCGCCCTGGCCGAGGCCAAGGAAGAGCTCACGCCGCTGCAGGTGAAGCTTGCCGAGCTCAGCCGCATCCTCACCATCATGGTTATCGTCATCTGCGTCGTTATCTTTGGTGTCGATATCATCCGCCACGGCGTGGGCAACGTTCTTACCGACCCGACCGCCCTGCTCGATACCTTTATGGTCGCCGTCTCGCTCGCCGTCGCTGCCATCCCCGAGGGCCTGGTCGCCGTCGTGACCATCGTGCTGTCGCTTGGTGTGACCAAGATGGCCAAGCGCCAGGCAATCATCCGCAAGCTCTCTGCCGTCGAGACCCTTGGCTGCACGCAGACCATCTGCTCCGACAAGACCGGTACCCTTACCCAAAACAAGATGACCGTCGTCAAGCACGAGCTCGCCGCGCCTAAGGAGAAGTTCCTGGCCGGCATGGCTCTGTGCTCCGATGCCCAGTGGGACGAGGAGCTGGGCGAGGCCGTGGGCGAGCCGACTGAGTGCGCGCTCGTCAACGACGCCGGCAAGGCGGGCCTCACTGGCCTGACTGCCGAGCACCCGCGCGTGGGCGAGGCCCCGTTCGACTCGGGCC
>CATVQO010000143.1 GCA_958346165.1 uncultured Collinsella sp.
GCCGCGCCCCGCAGTGCCCGCTTCCCCCGAGAACAATTATCAGTGCAGGTCACAGACTTGTGCTCTGTTGGTGTGGTCGGGGATTCGGTAAAAGTCTACTCACTTAGTTTTGCGTGATGAATATTGTCCGCAACGAGACCCCAGACGGGGTGATTCCATCGCAAATTCCGGTGACCGGGCAGCTAATTAGGCGCCGTATGGGTTGCGGTCGCGTTCGATGCGTTGGCGGATGCGGCGGCACTCGATTATCAGCAGCACCAGGAGTAGGGCCATGATGGCTAGGTAGCTCACTACAGCGCCCATCAGACCCAGCAGCTTAATCAGGATCACCGGCAGCACCACGCTTACGGCGAAGCAGATCAGGTAGATCTTGGTGACGTCTCTAGCGTGGCGTAGCACCGTGATGATGGCGTAGATAAAGTCGATGGCCGCGGTGACGCCGCCGGCGACGACCATCAGCAGCGCCAGCGTACGGTAGCGCTCAAAGCTGAGGCCGTACATAAAGCTCATGAGGGGAATACCGGGACCTGCCATAAATGCGGCGCACATGCCGGTGATGACCACGATCAGCGCCATAACGGCAACAATAATCAGGTCAAAGCGACGACGCTTGCGAGGATTAGCCCAAATGTTCGACAAGCGCAGGAGCTGCGGTTTATAGATAAATCCAATGCTCAGCAAAATAGCCTGCGCAGGAAAGAACAGGGCATTAAAGTACAGCTGATATTTGTATGCCAGCGTGCCTTCCATCACAAACTTGGGCATGCTCTCGATAAGGTTGAACAGGAACAGTGCACCAAAGAGCGGGGCGCACTGGACAAACAGGTGGCCGACCTCGCGCAGGCTCACGCGGCGCGATTTTTCGGTCTCGAGCAGGGCGAGCGGCGCGGTGACCAGCACGAGCGAGGCGATCGCGGTGACACCCATGTCCATGGCCGCGATGGGCATGCTGCGCGTGAGGAACAGCGCCACGCTGAAGACCGCGATGACGCCGACGGAGCGTAGCGTTTGGCTCATTCCAGCCAAGTAGAGTTTGTCGGCCTGCTGCAGGCGGCCTTCGTACACGTCGGCGACGCCGTCGATGACCTTATACAGGTAGACGCCCAGGCCGATCGTCGCCATCTGCGCGTCATAGCCGCGGGCGCTGCTATACATGAGGCCGCAGCCTAGGGCGAGCGCTCCGCAGATCCAACGATTGAGCTGGTAGGAGGCGAAGGACGTCTTTTCGTCGATGTCCGAGACCTGGAAATTGCGCACGCCGTAGTTGCACGCGATCATGATGAGCGTGCCGGTGACAAAGGCGATGGAGAACTTGCCGGCTTCTTCGGCGCCCACGAGCTGTGTGGACACGATGGTGAGCAGCGGAAACGCCAAGCCCCACACGGCGGTGCCGAGAGCGTTCCAAAGGTAATCGCGGCGGGTGGCGTGCTCCTCGTATTCCGCTTCCTGCATGGAGAACCCGCCGCCGTAGACGGCGCCGAGCAGACGGTTCCACCAAGCGTTGACCATGCGGCGGACGGGGCCGGGCTCCCGATCGCGTTCGCGCCGGCGACGTGTGGCTTGGCTGCTATCGGGCCCGCCGGCGTTGCGCTGACTCAGCTCTTGGATGCGTGCGAGTTCCTCGGCAGTGTGCGAGGCAGGGAAGAGGCCGTTCTCGATGCGGCCGCCCTGGGCCTTCGCGGCGCCGTCCTTCGATGCAGCGGGGTTGGAGGTGCCGTTGCGGCGGGCGATGGCGCGGCGAATGCTATCGAGGGGCGTGATACTCAAAGCGGAGTCCTTTCTATTGCTGCGCTTTAGTATAGACGCGACGGTGTTCGCTCGTGTTTTTGAACGGATTGTTCAATAATTTCGGCGGGTGGCTGTAATTTGTCGGTAAACGTGCGGTATCCTGTTGAAGTTTTGTGACACCCCCGATGCCGCCCACGCGGTACCAAGGAGCTTCTACCTATGGACGTCGCCGCATTCTTACTGGCTCTTGTGCCGATTATTTGGCTGGTCGTGATGCTGCTGTGCTTTAAATGGCCAGCTTGGAAGGCCGCTATCGGATCGTTTGTCCTTTCGTGCTTGCTTGCCTTCGCATGGTGGCACCTGCCGGCAGCGCAGATCGCGACCGCCTCGCTCGAAGGTTTTTTGATGGCTCTGTGGCCCATCGTCCTGGTGATCATCGCCGCGGTGTTCACGTATAACCTGTGCGTTCGTACGGGCGCCATGGACGTGATCGGCAGCATGATCACCTCCATCAGCAGCGACCGCCGTCTGCTGGCGCTGCTCGTGGCTTGGTGCTTCGGTGGCTTTATGGAGGGCATGGCCGGCTTCGGTACCGCTGTCGCCATTCCCGCCGGCATGCTCGCGGGCCTGGGCTTTGAGGCCGTGCCTGCCGTGCTCATCTGCCTGCTGGCCAACGGCGTGCCCACGCCCTACGGCTCCATCGGCATCCCCACGGTGTCCGTTGCCGACCTGGTGGGTTTGGATTCCCTTCACCTAGCGACCGTTCAGCTGGTGCAGCTCGCACCGTTCTTTGTGGTGATGCCGCTATTTATTGTGCTGGTTGCGGGCCGTGTTGCCGATGACCAGGGCAATGCCGCGAGTGTGGGCGAGCGTCTGCACGGTGTTGCCGGCGTGGCGTTGCTCTCCGGCGTGTCGTTTGTCGGCGCGGCTCTGGTCGTTGCCATGTTTGTGGGCCCCGAGCTGGCCGTGGTCGTAGGATCCATCGTTTCGCTCGCGCTGACAGCTGCGCTTGCCATGCGTGCCGAGAAGTCGGGGCGTCTGGACGCACGCTTTCACATGAATATCGAGGCGGGGGAGAAGCTCACCGTTAAGTCGGCGCTTTCGGCCTGGTCGTGCTTCATCCTGATCTTTGTGTTGCTGCTGGGCACGTCTAACCTGGTGCCCGCTGTACATGCCGCGCTCGCGCCGTTTGCGAGCCACGTGCAGGTGTATTGCGGTGAGAATCCCGGTACGCTTACGTTTTCGTGGATCAACACGCCGGGCGTCTGGATTTTCCTGGCGGCGTTTGTCGGCGGTGCCATTCAGGGTGCTTCGCCACGCATGATGGGCGAGGTGCTGGCCGCGACTGTGAAGCAGATGATGCCGACGGTGATCACGATGCTTTCGGTGCTGGGCTGTGCCAAGGTGATGGGCTATGCGGGCATGATCTCTTCGATCAGCGCGTTCTGCATCGCCGTCGCCGGTGGGCTGTACCCGATTCTGGCTCCGTGGATCGGCGCAGTCGGTGCGTTTGTGACCGGCTCGGGCACGTCCTCGGGCATGCTGTTTGGCCCCATTCAGAGCCAGGCTGCCACTGCGCTGGGTGTGAGCGACTACTGGATGGTCGCGTTGAACGCCCTGGGCGTCGCCGCCGGTAAGATGATCTCGCCGCAGACCCTCGCCATTGGTCTTGCCGCCGTGCTCGTGCGCGGTAAGGATGCCGAACTCCTGGGCGCCGTCCTGCCCTACGCCGCCGGCATGCTGGTCCTGATGAGCGCCATAGCCATGCTCGGCCAAGGCCTGCCGCTGTAGTCGGCACTTAGGGACGTTCCTTATGTGCCGGCACTTTGGGAACGTCCCTAAGTGCCGGCATCCGGGGACACTCCTTGAATGTTGTCTGTTCAAGAGTGTCCCCAATGACTAGTCGTTTAAAAGCGTCCCTAACGACTAGGCCGCTTGCCTGCGATTTTTGACCGTTGGGCGGGCGCTTCGCCGTTGCCGCAAAAACGTTTTTGCATATCGGGTACAACGGGCTTTACGTGAGTAAAGTGCGCGCCGCGTCCACGTGTCGCGCTTTTAAAGGAGGCCCCATGCCTGGTGTTACCCCTGCAGAAGTTCTGTCCAACTTTGGTATTGCGCTGGTCGAAGATCCCGCCGAGAATCAGCCCCGTCTGCTGGTCGATCTATCCGCCGCGGAGCTCGTCGAGCACGCCATCCGCCGCGAAGAAGGCCGCATGGCATCCAACGGCGCGCTGGTGATCGAGACGGGGGAGCGCACTGGTCGTTCCCCCAATGACCGCTTTATCGTTGACACCCCCGATGTTCACGACAAGATTGCCTGGGGTGCCGTCAACCGCCCGCTTTCTGCCGAGAGCTACGAGGCCATCAAGGCCGGTATCGTCAACTACCTCAACGAGCGCGATGTGTTCGTCACTCGCGGTATGGCCGGTGCCGATCGCAACCATACGCGTCGCCTGCTTGTCGCCTGCGAGCGTGCCAGCCAAGCGCTCTTTATTAAGCAGATGCTCGCCCGCCCGCTTGCCCGTGAAATCGCACGCACCGGCGAGCCGGACTTCTGCGTGCTCGCCGCTCCCGGCTACCAGTGCGATCCCGCCATTAAGGGCCTCAACTCCAGCGCCGCCGTGGTCATCAACTTCCAGGAGCGCGTGATTTTGGTTGCCGGCACCGGTTACTCCGGCGAAATCAAAAAGTCCATCTTCAGCGTCATGAATTACCTGCTGCCCGTCGAGGACGACGTGCTACCCATGCACTGCTCGGCCAGCATGGATCCCGTCACGCACGAGACCGCCGTGTTCTTTGGCCTTTCGGGCACGGGCAAGACCACGCTTTCGGCCAACCCCACGCGGCTGCTGATCGGCGACGACGAGCACGGTTGGTCCGACATGGGCATCTTCAACATCG
>CATVQO010000144.1 GCA_958346165.1 uncultured Collinsella sp.
AGAGCGCTCCCGCAAACTGCCTCTTGACAACTTATAGGAGCGTCGGTTTTGTTTTCACGGTTTTCGGTATGGCCGAGGCTGTCCGTGTTAACGTAGTAGATGGGCCACTTTTGTGGCAAGGGGGCCGATCTGCGGGCCAGGGTAGCTAAAAGAGCCCCGTCCCAAAAAGACTGATTGGGAGCTGGGGCGTGTCGATGCGATAGTATTGCATGGTGGTATTCGATTAACTGAGGCTTCATCCGAGGGCTTTATGGAACAACACCAGCATTATCAGAGCTTGCAAGATCAGGCATATAACGCATTGCGCTCCAAGATCATCTATGCCGAGCTCAAGCCCGGCACGCGCCTTTCGGCGATTGGTCTGGAAAAAGAGACAGGAATCGGGCGTACGCCCATTCGCGAATCCTTTGTGCGCCTGCGCGAGCAGGAGCTGGTCGAAACACGTCCCAAAAGCGGCACCTACGTTTCTAAGATCAGCATGGAACACGCCGAGAATGCCTGTTTCTTGCGCGAAAAGCTCGAAAGAAGCGTACTCATTAAATGTTGTTCGGCTGCTACGCCCGAGCAAAAGCAGCGGCTTGAGCAGATTCTTGCCGAGTCCGAGTCGCTCGACCATAGCGAAACGCGTCGCTTTTTCGATCTGGACAACCTGTTCCATGAGACGTGTTTTGAGATTGCCGGCCGCCACATGTTGTGGGATTGGATGAAGAGCGTCAATACGCATTTTGAGCGATACAACTGGTTGCGTATGGTCTCGCAGGATCTGGATTGGGAGCCGATTCGTCGGCAGCATCGCCGGATTCTCGAGGCCATTAAAAAGGGCGATACCGACACGGCGAGCTATCTGGCCGAGACACACCTGCACCTGATGCCCGAGGAGCAGGGCCCGGTTATCGCCTTACATCCTGACTATTTTGAGCTGTCCAAAGACTCGGCCATCTAACTCGTTCCCTTCATTAGTTGCGGTGAAATAGGGATTGTTTTGCGGCTCTGAAGGTGTAAGCAGTCCGTATTCCACCGCAAGTGCCGGGGCACATCGGGGCACGAAAACGCTGCGGCGCCGCTTGGAGGAAAAGACCGGAAGCAAGGGTCCATTCCTCCAGACGGTGCCGCAGCTGTTTTGATGGTTCGGCTTTTGTCGAAGTGTCTTAGTTGAGTGCGACTGCCAGCCGAGTAGGCAAAGCGGCTCGGGGGCGTGTCGCTTCCGTCACGTTCTATCAGCATACAAGACGGTTTTGGTTCTTGCTCGTGACGGAAACGGCGCGCTTCCGAGCCGTTTTAAAAGAAAGGGGGCGAGGTCTAGGGCACGCCCCCTTTCACGATAGAGAGCTAAACCTAGCCGCGGACCTTTTTGACGACGTCCATGGCATCGCGGGCAATCTGCTCGACCTTGGAGAAGTCGCCGTCGGCAAACAGGGCCGGTTTAACCATCCAGGTGCCACCGCAGGCGATGATGGCAGAGGAGCTCAGGTACTCCTCGACGTTGTCGGTGCTCACACCGCCGGTAGGCATAAAGCGGTGACCGACAAACGGAGCGGCAAGGGCCTTGATGGTGTTCAGACCGCCATACTGGGACGCGGGGAAGAACTTGGTGACCTTGAGGCCCAGGTTCTCGGCGGCGGTAACCTCGGAGGGGGTCACGGTGCCGGGAAGGACGGGCAGGTCGATGTCGATGCAGTGCTTCA
The DNA here is from genome assembly GCA_958346165.1 of uncultured Collinsella sp. Next base: position 1,686 of record CATVQO010000144.1, read on the forward strand.
CGACGTCCTCGTTGTAACCCGGGGAGACGATGAACTCGGCACCGGCTGTGCGGGCCTGCTCAACCTGCTCGACGGTCAGGACGGTGCCGGCACCAACGCACATCTCGGGCTCGGCCTCGGCCATGGCGGCGATGCACTCGGCGGCGCAGGCGGTGCGGAAGGTGACCTCGGCGGACTTCATGCCAGCTGCCATAAGGGCGTGGGCGAGCGGGGCGGCGTCCTCGACCTTGTCGAGCACGACGACCGGCACGATGCCCAGGGACTCAAGCGTGGTGTAGAACTGATCGAACATGATGTTCCTTTCGATGTATGGCGCGCATGGGCGCGTGATTGCCAAATATGCTGGTCAGGAGCCGATTTTGGATTGGTTATCGGAGGCACTGCTTGGGGTTCAAGCAATTCCAAAACCGGCTGCTCGACCAGTCATGTAGGGAATGCCAGGCAAAACCGGAATGGGACTGGTGGTTTTGCCCGACCGGAGGAATCGGGGAGCGGGCCGCAGGGGTATGGGATTGGAAAGCTGCGGCCCGCGGAATGGGGAACGAATTAACGGGCGACGCGGGTGCCACCGTCGGCGGCGGATGCCACGGCTGCAATCTCGCCTGCGGTCACCAAGTTGGAATCGCCCTTGATGGTGAGTTTGAGGATCGAGGCTGCAATCGCGTAGTTGACGGCGTCCTGCGGGTCAAAGTCGTTGATGAGGGCATGGACGAGGCCGGCGTTGAAAGCGTCGCCGGCGGCAACGCCCTCGAGCACGTGCACGTCGTGAGCAGGGGAGAACCAGTGCTCGCCGCTCTCGGCGTCAAAGAGCATGCCCATCCAGATGGAGCGCTCGACGCAGGAGATGTTGCGGACGACCGAGGCGACCTTCTTGCAACCGTACTCGGCGCAGATCTGACGGGCCATCTCGACGTAGGTGTCACGCTCCTCGATGCCGTGGGCGAGGGAGCCGGAGACGCAGGTCATGCCAAGGCCGGCAGGCGCATCCTCGTCGTTGGCGATGCAGATGTCGACGAGCGGCAGGAGTTCCTTCATGGTGGCCTGCGACTTCTCGGGCGACCACATCTTGCCGCGATAATTCACGTCGCACACGGTCGTGATGCCCTTGGCGCGGCAGGCGGTGAGGGCATCCTTGCAGGCGGCAGCCATCTCATCGGAGACGGCGGGGGTCACGCCGGAGAAATAGAAGACATCGATGCCCTTGAGGATCTCGTCCCAGTTAAAGACGTCGCGCTTGGCCATGTTGATGGCAGAGTACTTGCGGTCGTAGACGCAACCGTTACCGCGCTGCGAGGCGCCGACCTCAAACACATAGGAGCCAAGACGGTCGCCCTGACGCACGACGCGCGTGGTGTCGACGCCGTAGGCCTTCAGCGAGCGCAGCGCGCACTCGCCTAGGCGGTTGGCCGGAACAACGGAGACGTAAGCGGCCTTGTCGCCCTGGTAGGCCAGGGAAAGCGCAGTGTTGGCCTCGGCGCCGCCGTAGCGGACGTCAAACTCGGTTGCCTGCTCAATACGCAGGTGGTCTTTGGGCGAGAGTCTCATCATGATCTCGCCGAAGGTAAGAACCGTTTTACCCATGGTCGCGCAGCTCCTTTTACTCGTGCGTACACCTTTGATATGGCGTTGGCACGCAGGTGCCAAGACGGTAGGGTGCGTCTTTGCACCTGCGTGCCAACGCTCGCCGAAATCGGTTTACGAAATCGGTTTCGTTTCGAGTTGTAGTATACTCACCTACAGCGTTTTGCAACCGAGATTTTTAAAAAAATGCCTAAAATGGCTCAGACCGCCGACAATTGGGAAACGGGGTGCGTTATGGCGCAGATGAGAATCAAGGACATTGCCGCCGAGGCGGGCGTGAGCCCGGCCACGGTCTCGCGCTATCTCAACAACCGCCCCGGGCAAATGACCGAGGAGACCCGTGCTCGCATCGCCGAGGTCATCGAGCGCACCGGCTATCGCCCACGTGCTGCCGCGCGCAATCTGCGCAGCTCGCGTACCAACCTCATCGGTGTGATCCTGGCCGACATCGCCAACCCGTTCTCGAGCGCCATGCTTGAAGGACTTTCCGCCAGCGCCGCCGCGCGCGGCTGCTCGCTCATGACGGCCATTAGCGGCAACGACCCCGCTAAGGAGGCCGAGTCGCTCGCCAGACTTATCGATGCTGACGTGGACGGCCTGGTCGTCAACACCTGCGGAGGCAACGACAAGGCGATCGCCGCGGCCGCGGGGCGCCTGCCCGTTGTGCTGCTCGACCGCGACGTTGCCGACGGCGGTGTCGATCTGGTGACATCTAACAACCGTGAGCTGGTCGCCGGCCTGGTAGACGCCTTGACCGCCGCTGGCAGCGAGCGCCTGTGCCTGCTCACCGAGGCAAGCGACGACAGCCCCGTGCGTCGCAAGCGCGCCGAGGCCTTTACCGACGAGCTTTTGCACCGCGGCCTTGCCGGCGAGGTCGTCACCCTGGCCGACGGGGGCGCCACGGGCGTCGGCCGCCTGGACGAGACCATCCGCGGCTATGCAGGTAAAAAGCTCGGCCTCATTGCTGTCAACGGCTTGGTTTTCCTGCGTCTGACCGAGGCGCTAGCGCAGCTGGGACCCTCGCTGCCGGCGGGGCTCAAGATCGCGACGTTTGACGACTACCCCTGGAACCATGTGCTCTTTGGCGGTGTGACCACGGCAGCGCAAGACACCATCACCATTGCCGAGCGCGTAGTCGAGCGCCTGTCCGAGCGCATCGACGTCGTTACCACCACCGTGGGCGAGGCCGCGAAGCTGGCGCCTAAACGCATCGAGATCCCCGGCCACATCGAACACCGCGCTTCGACCTCGCGCTAGCCACTCGTTCGCAACCGCCTGTTCGCGCACGTTTTTTGAGCGCTTGATACGCTTTAACCCTGCGGAAACATTTTTCTGCGATAG
>CATVQO010000145.1 GCA_958346165.1 uncultured Collinsella sp.
AGCGACGTTTGCGCCACAAATTCGGACGATTTGTCCAATTCCGAACTTTTTTTCGCGCTCGATACGCCCCCGGGCGGCTCCAGAGAGCCCAAATTGTCCTCACGCCTGCTGAATACTCCGTTTTTTGCACATCGGATGGCACCCCACCCCAACGTGTCATCGGAAAACAGCGATTCTCGGCGTCCCAAAGATGCCATATCCGCCGCCTCGTGCACGCGGCCATCCTCAATCCGGTACGCACACGTCGCGTATTCGAGCATTGGGCGCGGCTGATGCGTCGCCACAACAACCGTGCAGCCCAGCTCGCGATTCACACGAAACAGCGCGTGCAGGAAATTCTTCTCGGCAACGGGATCGAGCTGAGACGTGGGCTCGTCGAGCAGCAGCACGTGCGGGCGCAGCGCCAGAGCGGCCGCCAACGACAGCAACTGTTTGCGACCACCCGAAAGCGTGTCAGTATCGCGGTGAAGCCAATCTTCCAGCCCAAAGAAATAGCTGGTCTCAGCTACGCGACGGCGCATCTCATCACGTGCTAGCCCCAAGTTTTCCAGGCCAAACGCCATCTCGTGCCACACGGTTTCGCACACGATCTGGTTCTCGGGATCCTGGAACACATAGCCCACGCGCTCCGCAGACGCGCGCACGTCCATGTCGGCAACGTTCTCGCCCAGCACGAGCAGTTCGCCAGCGCGCTCGCCCGCCGGAGCAATCTCGGGCTTGAGCAGCGACAGCAGCGTCGACTTACCCGATCCGGTACCGCCAACAAGCAGCGCAAATGCACCTTGGGGAACAGACCAGTCGAGCCCCTCGAGCACCGCAGCATCAGCCCCGGGGTAGGCAAAGCTCAGGCTCCGCACCTCAATCGCCGGCATATCCGAGCCGCACGCCGCGCGTGAGGCCGGGCCCCTATCCAACCGAGTCATCAGCCGAACCTCTTCTCATCAATCGCGTGCAACGCGCAAGGCAACACCATCCAGGCGGCGTACACGACATAGCCTGGCCACGGCGCCGGAGCCGAGAGCTGCGGATAAAACGAATACTGCGTCGTCGCGGTCCACGCCACCGCCACCGCGGCAGCGCCAAACAGTACGAGCCCGGCCAGCGCGGCAACGTCACTGCGCCCCAGCCGATACCGCGCATACGTCGTACGACGCGTCGCGGCACCCCACCCGCGCGAGCGCATCGCGTCCGCGCGCTCCAGCGAATCTTCCATGCCCCAGCCCATCAACACACTCGATGCCCGCAAGCGCGAGCGCACGGGGTCGGCCGGCGCACGCCCCGGTACATCAATCGCGTCCTGCACCGCCAGCACCGTGCGGCCGCGGCACAAAAACTGTGGGATAAGCCGCATGCACATCGAGATCATAAGCGCGATCACCGGCGCGGCGTTGCCTAACAGTGCGAGCACCTTGTCGTATTCGAGCATCGACGCCGCGGCCTCAAACCACAGCACGCTCGCCACAAACAGCCCGCCCATGCACAGGCCATATACCATGCTCTCCAGATACACCGCGCGCATACCAATACGGAACAGCTCCGTCGAGCCCGAGGCGCTAAACAGCGGATTGACCAGCGCGATAATCAAAATCACCGGCAGCTGCCAGCGAAGCGCCCCTAACGTGCGCGCAGCACCGCGCGTCGCAAGCCCGTACGCCAGCCCGCCCGCAAGCGACAGCGCAATCAGCACCGGTTGCATCGAGAACATGGTGAGCCCCAGCGTCAACGCTATGTAGACCGCCGGCACCGCCGGATGCGACATTGAAAATGCCCCCACGGGCTCGGCGCCCGAACCCTCTCGCATGTTGTCCATAGGCATCCCCGCCCTCCCGCCAAATCACCGACGCCGAAGCACTGCCGGCACCGCCCGCAAGCAGCGCAAACACCACGCCGGCGGCGCAAGCCTCAACCGCCGCAAACCAATCGCTACGCGCTCATCATATGCCTGCGGTATCATATTGCGCCGTGTATCGTTTCCAAACACACGTCTCTATAACGTAACAGGAGATCACATGGACGCAACCGCAATTATCCTCGCCGCCGGCGAGGGCACCCGCATGAAGTCGAACCACTGCAAGGTTTCGCACAAGATCCTGGGCAAGCCCATGGTCCAGTGGATCGTCGACGCCACCATCAAGGCCGGCTGCAGCCGCGTCGTGGTCGTCATCGGCAGCCACGCCGATGAGATGCGCGCCCTCATCGATGGCGCCTACGCCAACAGCGCCACCAAGGTCGAGTGCGTCGAGCAGACCGAGCGCCTGGGCACCGGCCACGCCGTAAAGGTCGCGCTCGAGGCCTGCGGCATCACGCAAGGCCCCGTCGTCGTGCTCAACGGCGACCTGCCGCTCATTACCGCCGACACCGTCGCCAAGTTTGCGCAGACCGTCGCCACCGGCGAGCTCGCCTGCACCGTCATGACCATGACCCCGCCCGATCCTTTTGGCTACGGTCGCATCAAGCTGGGCGCCGATGGTCAGATCGAGCGCATCATCGAGCAGAAGGACTGCACGCCCGAGCAGGCCGCCACGCTGCTGGAGTGCAACGCCGGCTGCTACGCCTTCGACGGCGCGCAGCTCGCCGCCCACATTAACGAGATCGGCAACGACAACGCGCAGTCCGAGTACTACCTGCCCGACATGCTCGAAATCCTCAAGGGTCACGGCCAGGCGGTCTCCATCTTCCACTGTGACGACTACCGCGACGGTCTGGGCGTCAACAGCCGCATCCAGCTCGCGCAGCTCACCGCCATCGCGCGCGACCGCATCAACGAGCACTGGATGGCCGAGGGCGTCACGTTCATCGATCCCACGCAGGCCTGGATCGGCCCCGACGCTACCATCGGCCGCGACACCATCGTGTGGCCGCAGACGCACCTGATCGGTCACGTCACCGTTGGCGAAGAGTGCCAGCTCGGCCCCAACAGTCGCCTCACCGACACCACTGTCGGCAGCGGCTGCATCATCGATGAGACCATCGCCATCGAGGCCGTCATCGAGAACGGCGTCGACTGCGGCCCGCGCGCCTACCTGCGCCCGGGCACCCACATGCTCGACGGATCCAAGGCCGGTACGCACGTGGAGATTAAGAAGTCCACGATCGGCGAGGGTTCCAAGGTGCCACACCTGTCCTACATCGGCGACACCACCATGGGCTCCGGCGTCAACGTGGGCGCGGGCTCCATCACCTGCAACTACGACGGCGTTCACAAGCACAAGACCGTCATCGGCAAGGATGCCTTCATCGGTTCCGACACCATGATGGTCGCGCCCGCCCAGATTGGCGACGGTGCACTCGTGGCCGCCGGCTCCGTCATCACCGAGCCGGTTCCGGCCGACGCACTCGGTCTGGGCCGCGCCCGTCAGGTAAATATTGAGGGCTGGGCCGCCGATTATCGCCGCCGTCTGCACGAGGACGACGAGGCATAACGCTTTGCCAAGCACAAAAGGAGCTGTTCCATGGGGACGGCTCCTTTTTCTATCGTGACCTGCGCGACCGGATGAGTGGTCGGTTCGTGTCCGTTGACGGTAAAGACGTTATCAAGACCCGATTAACCCCGCCGCACGGTTACAATGCAACAAGGCATCTATATGGCATTCGATGTATAAAGGAGAAGGGTAATGCCGATTAATGATCCCGAGAAGTCGGAGAATATGCGCAAGTCCATCCGCGTGTATTCCGGTTCCTCCAACCGTCCCCTCGCTCAGAAGATCGCTGAGTACCTTGGGGTCGAGCTTTCGGGCCTTACGCTAAAGCAGTTCGCCAATGGTGAGATTTACGCCCGCTACGACGAGACCGTCCGCGGCGCCGACGTCTTCCTGATTCAGTCCGTGGCCGGCGGCAACGTCAACGACATGCTCATGGAGCTGCTCATCGCCACCGACGCTGCCAAGCGCGCATCCGCCCGCTCCATCACCGCCGTTATCACCCACTACGGCTATGCCCGCCAGGACCGCAAGGCCGGCCCGCGCGAGCCCATCACCGCCCGCCTCGTCGCCAACCTGCTCGAGCGCGCCGGCGTCGACCGCATTATCACCCTCGACCTGCACCAGGGTCAGATCCAGGGCTTCTTTGATATCCCGGTCAACCACCTGTCCGCACTGCCGCTGTTTGGCCAGTACTACAACGACATGCACTTCGACACCGACAACCTGGTTGTCGTCTCCCCCGACGTGGGTCGTGCCAAGGCCGCCAAGAAGCTGTCCGACATGCTCGGCTGCGACCTGGCCATCGCCCACAAGGGCCGTCCGCGCCACAACGCCGCCGAGGTCATGGGCATCATCGGTGACATCAAGGGCAAGACCTGCGTCATCAACGACGACATGATCGACACCGCTGGCACCCTGTGCGCCAACGTCAAGGAGCTCAAGGCTATGGGCGCTGGCGACATCTACGTCTGCGCCACCCACGGTATCTTCTCCGGTCCGGCCATCGAGCGCCTGAACGACGCCCCGATCGTCGAGTGCGTCGTCACCGACGCCATTCCCGTCGAGGTGGGCGGCAAGATCAAGACCATCTCGGTCGCCGAGGAGTTCGCCCAGGCCATCTCCGCCGTTTACCACGAGGAGCCCGTCTCCACGCTCGTCGGCGGCGACTTCGCGCTGTA
>CATVQO010000146.1 GCA_958346165.1 uncultured Collinsella sp.
GAGCGGCGACTATCTGGCCATCGTGACCCTGGCTTTTGGCGAGATCATCAAAGAGGTCGTCACCTGCCTCATTGTGGGCGTCGATTCCCGCGGCCTGCATGTGATCTTTAACATCACGGGTAACTCCACGATCGACGACCTGCACCTGCTCGAGGACGGCACCGCCATCATCAAGGGCGCGCAGGGCGCATCGGGCGTGTCGACCTATTCGACCTTCCTTGCCGGCGCAATCCTGGTTATGGTCGCGCTCGTGATTGTGCTCAACCTGGTTCGCAGCCGTACAGGTCGTGCCATTATTGCCGTGCGCGACAACAAGATCGCTGCCGAGTCTGTGGGCATCTCCGTCACCCAGTACCGCATGATCGCCTTCGTGGTTTCCGCTGCCCTCGCCGGCGCTGCCGGAGCCCTGTTCGGCGGTAACTTCTCGCAGCTTTCCGCCACTAAGTTCGACTTCAATACGTCCATCCTCATTCTGGTGTTCGTGGTCCTCGGCGGCCTGGGCAATATGCGCGGCTCCGTTATCGCCGCGGCGCTGCTCACGGTGCTCCCCGAGCTGCTCCGTCAGTTCTCGGACTACCGCATGCTCATCTACGCCATCGTGTTGATTCTGGTCATGGTCTTTACTAACAACCCACAGCTCAAGGCGTTCTTCGCACGCATTAAGGACCGCTTTGCTTCCAAGAAGGAGGTGGCAGCCGATGCCCAGTAAGTTTGAGTTCAACAAGGGCAAGATGGTCCCGTATCCTTCTGGCGCCATCGTTCCCGACCGCGACCTGGGCCAGCGCCCGGCGCTCGAGTGCATTCACCTGGGCATTGAATTCGGCGGCCTTAAGGCGGTCGACGACTTTAGCCTAACCATCGGCAAGACCGAGATTGCCGGTCTCATCGGCCCCAACGGTGCCGGCAAGACCACGGTCTTCAACCTGCTCACCAAGGTGTACCAGCCTACGCACGGCACCATCCTGCTCGACGGTGAGGACACTTCGGGCAAGTCGGTCTACCAGGTCAACCGCATGGGTATTGCCCGTACGTTCCAGAACATCCGTCTGTTCAACACCATGACGGTGGAGGACAACGTTAAGGTCGGCCTGCACAACCAGGAGCGCTACTCCGGCTTTGAGGGCGTGCTGCGCCTGCCGACGTATTGGAAGCACGAGAAGGCCGCCCACGAGCGCGCCATGGAGCTGCTGTCCATCTTTGATATGGAGCATCTGGCAAACGAGCAGGCCGGCTCGCTGCCTTACGGCGCCCAGCGTCGTCTGGAGATCGTCCGCGCGCTTGCCACCAACCCCAAGCTGCTGCTGCTCGACGAGCCTGCCGCCGGCATGAACCCGTCCGAGACCGCAGAGCTCATGGCGAACATCGTCAAGATTCGCGACACCTTCGGCATCGCCATCATGCTTATCGAGCATGATATGTCGCTCGTTATGAACATTTGCGAGGGCATCTGCGTGCTTAACTTTGGCAAGGTTATCGCCAAGGGTACGGCGGAGGAAATCCAGAACAACGACGCCGTTATCGAGGCGTATCTGGGTAAGCAGGATAAGGGGGAGAACTAAATGGCAGAGCCGATGCTTTCCGTCTACAACATCAACGTCTGGTACGGCGCCATCCACGCCATCAAGGACATCTCCTTTAACGTTAACGAGGGCGAGATCGTGGCCTTGATTGGTGCCAACGGTGCCGGCAAGTCCACAACGCTCAAGACCGTCTCGGGCCTGCTGCGCTCCAAGACCGGCTCCATCAAGTTTATGGGCGAGGACATTACCCATACGCCCGCTGATAAGCTGGTTGGTAAGGGCCTGGCTCAGGTTCCCGAGGGTCGTCGCGCCTTTTTGCAGATGACGGTCGAGGAGAACCTGGAGATGGGCGCCTATACACAGCTCAAGTCCACAATTGCTCCGGGCCTGGAGCGCGTCTACGAGCAGTTCCCGCGCCTGAAGGAACGTCGTCGCCAGGTCGCCGGCACCCTTTCAGGTGGCGAGCAGCAGATGCTCGTTATGGGGCGCGCCCTTATGAGTAACCCCAAACTGCTTATGCTCGACGAACCTTCCATGGGTCTGGCACCGATTCTGATCGAACAGATCTTCCAGATTGTCGAGGACCTGCACAAGGCCGGCACCACGGTGCTTCTGGTCGAGCAAAACGCGCAGATGGCGCTTTCCATCGCCACACGCGGTTACGTGCTCGAGACCGGCAAGATCACCATGACCGGCACCGGCCAAGAGCTCCTGCATGACGACAACGTCCGCAAAGCCTACCTCGGAGGCTAACCCACCTAACAAAAGGGGCGCTGACTATCTCAGTCAGCGCCCCTTTTTAAGTTGCGGTGAAATAGGGACTGAATACGGGCTCCAGAGGCCAAAAGAGTCCCTATTCCACCGCAACTTCATGGGGGTGTGTGACAATGCCCGTCGGAAAACATCTGCTGTCTTTGGGGGCCTATCTATGCTGTACGAGTTTTGTGCCGAGAACTTTGAGCGGGTGCCGGCGGCTATCGAGGCCGGTGCGGGGCGCATCGAGCTGTGCGATAACCTTGCCGTCGGTGGTACCACGCCCTCGGCCGGCGTTATCAGCGCTACGACCAACTATGCCCACGAACACGATGCACGGGTGATGTGCATGATCCGTCCGCGTGGCGGCGACTTTCACTACAACCAGGATGAGCTGCGCATGATGGAGATGGACCTGGGCCTTGCTGTGAGTGCCGGCGTTGACGGCCTGGTCTTTGGCTGCTGCAAGCCCTGTGCCGGCGGCTGGGCGCTCGACGAGCTCACCCTCGGCGCCTTCGTTATGGCTACGGGCTGCGCGACCGAGGAGTGCAAGCGCGAGCCCCTTGACATCACCTTCCACATGGCATTTGACCAGCTCTCGCCCGAGGCTCAGCTCGATGCGATTGATACACTTGCCGATTGCGGCGTTACGCGCATTCTGACGCACGGTGGTGCTGCCGGTACGTCGATCGAGGACAACTTCGAAAACCTGGCCCGCTTGATTGAGTACGCGGGCGATCGTTTGACCATCCTTCCAGGCGGCGGCATTACCACGGCAAATCGCGACGCGGTCGCGGCGGCGCTAGGCGTCTCCGAGCTCCATGGAACCAAGATCGTGCCGCTGGAGGCGTAGTCCGTGGCGCTGGTATTTGACGTTCAGCAGGCGAACGGCAAGCCCGACGATAACCGTCGCCCTGGCACCGCGTGCCCCTTTTGCGACACGGAGGGGCTCGCCAACATCATCCAGCGCGATGGTGACTGCATCTGGCTCGAGAATAAGTTCAAGACCTTGCGGGCCACCCGTCAGACCGTATTGATCGAGTCGGCCAATCACGACGCCGACCTGGTGACCTATGAACCGGATGAGCTGCATCATGTGATGCGGTTTGCCCTGGGCTGCTGGCAGCAGATGATCGATTCCCAACAGTACCGCAGTGTGCTCATGTACAAGAACAAAGGCCCGCTTTCGGGCGGCAGCCTCGTCCATCCACACATGCAGATTGTGGGCTTGGAACAGGAGGACGGCTATGCGGCGTTGACCTCAGCCAACTTTGAAGGCATCAATGTCTGGCAACAGGGGAGAATCTCGGTCAACATCTCAACCGAGCCAATCATGGGATTCTTCGAGGTCAACGTCTCGGCTCCGCAGGGAATCGCCGCCAGCGATGACACGAGAGACCAAGCCGAGACGGACCTCTTCGCCGATGCGATTCAGGTGGCCCTGCGCTATATCCTGAACGAGCACCATGGTGGTCGCGCAGAGTCGTACAACTTGTTTTTCTATCACTTGGGCGGTCGGACCATTGCCAAGGCGCTTCCACGTTGGGTGGTTTCGCCCTACTTTGTGGGCTATCGTTTGGCCCAGGTCAATGCCGAGACGACGCTCGATATCGATGCTGAGCGCCTGCGCGCACGCCTGGAGGCGCTTGCATAGCCAAGGGCTCGGCCTCGCGCCTGTGGCTGGCTATTTCGCCATTACGCTGCGGCCGGCTTCGACGCGCTTGCGCTGGGCGGCGCGCTCCTCGCCGGTCAGACGCTCAAAGAGATGCCCGATAAGCGAGGCGAGTACCTGCTGAAACAGCGTTCCGCACATGACGGGAAACACGACTTCGCCCGGAAAGTACTGCGTGGCGATGACGGCGCCCGAAGAGATGTTACGCATGCCGCAGGTAAAGCACATGGTGGTCGTCTCGCTATATGGCAGATGCAGCGTATGGGCGACCAGAAAACCGACGACAAAGCCACTGATGGCGAAGACCAAAATAAAGAGGGCGACTTCCAAGCGCACCGCGTTCATGTGCAGCACGTACTCGCTCATGGCGGTGGAGTTGGAGGCGATAACGCCCATCATCATGAATTTGCAGGCGGGCGAGAGCACGGGGGAGAGTTTTTCGTGCCCCCATCCGCGCGTGAGCTCGTTGATCACGATGCCGAGCACGGCGGGGATGGCGATCATAAAGGCCATGTCTTGCATCATGCTCGGCACATCGATCGAGACGGTGGCGCCCAGCAGGAGCTTGAGCGTGAGCGGAATCGTCATAGGGGAGATAACCGAGGACGTCAGGATGATGGTGAGCGCGAGCGGGCCGTTGCCGCCGA